>JAZOCA010000064.1:0-12231 GCA_045596285.1 Christensenellaceae bacterium
GACGATTAAAAAAGCTGGATATGAAGCTATAATTATTAATAATAACCCAGAAACTGTTTCAACTGACTATACAACCGGAGACAAGCTCTATTTTGAACCACTCACGCCAGAAGACGTAATGGCTGTTCTTGATTTTGAAAAGCCAGAGGGTGTAATTGCTTCTCTTGGTGGTCAGACTGCTATAAATTTAGCGCAACCTCTTGATGAAGAAGGTGTAAAAATAATCGGTACGGATTGCGCTGCTATTGACAAAGCGGAAAATAGAAAATTATTTGAAAAATTATTAAGCGATTTAGGTATTCCACAACCCAAGGGGTTTGCCGTAACAAATATTGAAGACGGCGTCAATGCGGCAAAAGAAATAGGTTATCCCGTTTTAGTTCGCCCCAGTTTTGTTCTTGGTGGTAGGGCGATGCAAATTGTAACTACAGAAAAGCAACTTCGCTATTATTTAAAAAATGCCGTTGAAATAGATGAGGACCGCCCTGTTTTAGTAGATAAATATATCATTGGCAAAGAGGTCGAAGTGGACGCTATATGTGATGGAAGAGACGTTTTTGTTCCCGGTATAATGGAATTAGTTGAAAGAACGGGTATTCACTCTGGGGATTCAATAAGCGTATACCCAGCATTTAGTATTTCTAATAAAGTTAAAGGCATAATTCTACAATATGCAAAGAAACTTGGATTAGGTATAGGGATAAAAGGACTTTATAATATTCAATTTATCGTTGACAAAGATGAAAAAGTTTATATAATTGAGGTTAATCCGCGATCATCAAGAACTGTTCCTTTTCTTTCTAAGGCAACGGGTTATTCTCTTGCGGACATTGCTACTGAAGTAATTTTAGGAAAAACGTTAAAAGAACAGGGTATATTTGATATTTATCCGGAAGAAAAGAAGCGTTGGTACGTAAAAGTTCCAGTATTTTCATTTAGTAAGATTCGTGGGTTAGATGCATATCTTTCACCGGAAATGAAATCTACGGGTGAAGCGATAGGGTATGACGATAAATTAAACCGCGCCTTATATAAAGCATTACAAGCCTCTGGTATGCATTTGCAAAATTATGGTACTGTATTTGCTACTATATCGGATAAAGACAAAGAAGAGGCATTGCCGTTAATAAGAAGGTTTTATAACCTTGGCTTTAATATTGAAGCTACGAAAGGTACGGCATTATTTTTAAAGCAAAATGGTATAAGAACTCATATCGTAAAAAAGATAAGCGAAGGTAGCGATGAGCTTATTAAGGCGTTAAGACAAGGGCATATTGCCTACTTTATTAATACAAGCGATATAAAAGATACCGATAATATGACAGACGGATACGTTATTCGTAAGCATGCGACAGAAAATAACGTTACAATTTTTACTTCATTAGATACCGTGAAAGTTCTTTTGGACGTACTGGAAGAAACAACGTTATGTATTTCTACAATAGACTCATAATGGAAAAGAGATGAAACAGATATTATTAAAAATCGTCAAAAATCAACGTCTTACGCAAGACGTTATGGAAATGGTCCTACAAGGTGACGTTTCAGAAATAACTGCGCCTGGGCAATTTATAAATATAAAAATTAATGGTTTATTTTTGCGTAGACCTATATCCGTTTGCGACCTAAGCGCTAATTCAGTTAAGATAATTTATAAAATAGTAGGCGAAGGAACTCAACGGATGAGCCTTATGGGTGAAGGAGAAATATTAGACGTTCTTATCGGACTGGGTAATGGATATAATATCCAACCATCAGGAGAAAATCCTTTGCTTATTGGTGGGGGAGTAGGTCTGCCACCGATGTATTATCTTGCTAAACAACTTTTAAAACAAGGTAAAAACGTAACAGTTATTATGGGTTTTAATACTGAAAACGAAATTTTTTATAAAAAGGAGTTTGAGGATTTGGGTGTAAACTTATTAATAACCACTGTTGACGGTTCTTGTGGAGAAAAGGGATACGTTACAAACGCAATGAAAAACGTAGATTATTCTTATGTTTACGCTTGCGGTCCTGAACCTATGTTAAAAGCCGTGTATATGTGTTCGTCAACTTCAGGACAATTTAGTTTTGAAGAGCGGATGGGCTGTGGATTTGGTGCTTGTATGGGGTGTTCTTGTAAGACTTTATACGGCAATAAACGGATATGTAAAGACGGTCCAGTTCTTACTAAGGAGGAAATTATATGGGAAACACAAAAGTAAATCTGTGCGGTATAGAAATAGATAATCCCATTATTCCTGCAAGCGGAACGTTTGGTTACGGGTATGAATTCGCTGAACTTTACGATATAAATTTACTTGGTACGTTTTCTTTTAAAGGAACAACTTTAAAAGAGCGTTTTGGTAATCCTACGCCAAGAATAGCAGAATGCAAATCGGGGATGATTAACTCTGTTGGCTTGCAAAATCCGGGAGTAGATAAAGTAATATCTGAAGAACTACCCAAGTTGAAAAAATGTTTTCATAAGCCTGTTATGGCAAACGTAAGTGGTTTTTCGATTGATGAATACGTAAGTACATGTATTAAGTTGGATAAGTGTGAGCAAATAGGTTGGTTCGAGATTAACGTAAGTTGCCCAAACGTTCACGGTGGTGGCATGAGTTTTGGAACAGAACCCTCAAGTGCTGCTGCTGTAACGAAGGCGGTTAAAGAAGTAACTACGAAGCCCATAATCTTAAAGTTATCACCAAACGTAACCGATATTGTTAGTATTGCGAAAGCATGTGAAGATGCAGGCGCAGATGGAATTAGTTTAATCAATACTATGTTAGGTATGAGAATTAATTTAAAAACAGCAAAACCAGTGGTTGCAAACGTTATGGGTGGCTATTCAGGAGACGGAATTTTCCCCGTTGCGTTAAGAATGGTTTATCAAGTTGCTAAGGCCGTTAATATCCCTGTAGTTGGCATGGGCGGTGTTTCGTCTGCAGAAGACGTAATTGAAATGATGTATGCAGGCGCTACTGCCGTTCAAGTTGGCGCGGCAAATTTAGTTAATCCATTTGCATGTAGGGATATAATTGAAAGTTTACCTAAGGTAATGGAAAAATATAAAATCAATTCTTTAAAAGAAATTATAGGAGTGGCGAAATAATGGCAAAAGACGTTATTATAGCATGCGATTTTAACAGCGCGGAAAGAACATTTGAATTTTTAGATAAATTTACAACTTCTAAACCTTTTTTAAAAATAGGAATGGAATTGTATTATGCTGAAGGTCCTTCTATTGTAAGGGAAATAAAGAAAAGAGGTCACAAAATATTCTTAGATTTAAAATTGCATGATATCCCGAATACCGTTAAAAAATCTATGGCGGTGCTTTCTAAATTAGACGTAGATATGTGTAACTTACACGCAGCAGGTACAACAGCTATGATGCAGGCTGCCATTGAGGGGTTAACGAGAGAAGATGGTACGAGACCTATTTTAATTGCAGTAACACAACTCACTTCTACTGATGAAGAAAGTATGAGACGTGATCTTTTGATAGAAAAACCTGTTGATGAAGTCGTAATGCATTACGCAGAAGTCGCAAAAAACGCAGGACTCGACGGTGTTGTTTGTTCGCCATTAGAAGCTGGCAAAGTACATGAGAGATGTGGAAAATCATTTGTAACCGTGACACCTGGCGTTCGTTTTGCTGATGGCGACGTAGGTGATCAAAAAAGAGTTACAACTCCTTTAAAGGCAAAAGAATTAGGGTCTGATTATATAGTGGTAGGAAGACCTATAACTGCCGCTGAAGATCCGGTTAAAGCTTACGAAAGATGTATTAAAGAATTTTTAGGAGAATAAACATGACTGAATTAAAAAATCTAATTGCAAAAGATTTATTGTCTATTAAAGCTGTATTTTTTCGCCCTGATGAGCCGTTTACTTGGGCAAGCGGAATAAAAAGCCCCGTATATTGTGATAATCGTTTAACTTTGACTGCTCCAACTGTTAGAATTCACGTTGAAGAGGGTCTTGCTAAGTTAGTAAAAGAACATTATCCTGAGGCAGAAGTTCTGATGGGAACTTCAACGGCGGGAATAGCTCATGCTGCAATCGTCGGACATATTTTGAATATGCCTATGGGGTACGTTCGTTCAGGCGCAAAAGATCATGGTAGGCAAAACAGAATTGAAGGTAAACTTGAAAAAGGACAAAAAGTAGTAGTTGTTGAAGATTTAATTTCGACGGGTGGTAGCGTAATTGACGTTGTGGAGGCTCTGCGTGAAGAAGGCGCTGAAGTGTTAGGCGTAGTAAGTATTTTTACATACGGCATGAAAAAGGGTATAGAAAGGCTAGAAAGCGCAAATGTTAAAAATATTTCGTTAACCGATTTCGATACTATTGCAACTATTGCTGCAAATGAAGGTTATATTAAAGAAGAAGACGTTAATAGATTGATTCGTTTTAGAAATAATCCTTCAGATGAAAGTTGGATAAAAGCATAATTAATAAAAGGGAATAAACATGAGAAACCTTATTGATATAATTGATTTGTCGCCGCAAGAGATTTCAGATTTAATTCATACCGCTATAGATATTATAAATAACCCAAAAAAATATTCTAAAATTTGCGAAGGAAAAAAACTTGCAACCTTATTTTTTGAGCCTTCAACGAGAACTAGGTTAAGTTTTGAGTCCGCAATGTACGAATTAGGTGGTAACGTACTTTCAGTAACCGGATCTGATACTTCTTCTGCATCGAAAGGAGAAAGTGTTGCTGATACGGCTAAAGTTGTATCCTGTTATGCAGATATAATTGCAATGAGACACCCTAAGGAGGGTTCAGCGTATGTTGCGAGCAAAAACGCAACTGTTCCAGTTATTAATGCTGGAGACGGAGGGCACTGTCATCCAACCCAAACTTTAACCGATTTGTTGACTATTTATCGCGAAAAGGGTAGATTAGATAATTTGACAGTTGGATTTTGCGGTGATTTAAAGTATGGTAGAACAGTTCATTCGTTAATTAACGCATTGTCACGTTATGCAAATATAAACATTGTATTAATTTCGCCTGACGAATTACGTTTGCCTGGTTACGTAAAGTATGAAGTTCTTGAAAAGAATTCTATGCCATACGTGGAAACAGAAGATCTAGAAAAGGCAATTCCCAACTTAGACGTTTTATATATGACCAGAATACAACAAGAACGTTTTGCGTCTTTTGAAGAGTATCAAAGATTGAAAGACAGTTACGTGTTAAACGATGCAAAATTAGTTAATGCAAAAGCAGATATGTCAATTCTTCATCCGCTACCAAGGGTAAATGAAATTAGTATAGAAGTCGATAAGGACGCAAGAGCTTGTTATTTTAAACAGGTTTTAAATGGAAAGTATATAAGAATGGCGTTGATTTTAAAATTACTTAACAGTTTAAATGATTTTAACCGCGCTGAAAATTATATATTAGTAGATAATATAAAGTGTACTAATCCAAGATGTATAACGTCTACCGAGCAGGAATTAAAACATCAGTTTAAACTTGTTGATAAAGAAAAAGGCATATACCGTTGTATATATTGTGAAAATAAAGTACGAATATAAATAAAATACCGTGAAAATATTCACGGTATTTTTTAAATAATAAAAAAAATTTGTTTAAAAATAAGGACTTTAGGGTAGTTGTGTTGTATAATAAGTAGAAAGGAGGTATATCGTATGAGCGGTGAATTATATTATAAAGAATACGTGCGTGGAAACGATAATGCCTTCGAGTCCGTTGTGAGGATCTATTATGACGGTTTAGTTGCTTTTATCAATAGATACACAAAGTCATTAACAGATGCAGAAGACGTAGCAAACGACTGCTTTTTATATATTGCAATACATAAAAATAGATACGATAGCCGTAAAACCAGTTTAAAAACATATTTATATACGATAGGTAGAAGTAAGGCGTTAAACTTTATTAAAAAGAGAGAAAGAAAAAAAACTTATAATTTAGATGATTATCAAGATCTGCCGTCGCAAATAGAAAGCGCTGACGATAGAGTTGAAAAAATAGAGCGTAACCAAATATTGTATGAGGCCATTGCTTTATTACCCGATGAAATGCAAACTGTTATTTATTTGTTTTATTTTGAAAGCATGTCTTACGAGGAGATATCCAAAATAACGTCTAAGAAAATAAAGCAAATAGACAATATTTTATATCGTGCAAAAAAGCAGTTAAAAGGAATTTTAAAAAAGGAGGATAAATGAATATGGATAGGAATTATAAGGATATATCTCTTCGTATAATAGATAAAAGAAATGCTTATTACGCCAAACGTAAAAAAGTTAAAAATACCTTGTTATTATCTTCATTTTTGAGTGTTTTTATATTCATGTTTTTATTTGCCTTTTTTGATAAAAATCAGGTTGGTGATCCATATATAAATTATGATTATGTTGCAATGGAAATGGAAATAACTCGGGCAGAAGGAACAACAGTAATTGTTGTTGACGATTTAAATCTAATCAATAAGGTTATGGATTTTATTGATAACGCCGATGAAACTAATCAAGCTCCAACGACAAGTGATTACGATAAAGATACAGAAGGTTCAAGCGAAGATGAATTTTTTAATCAGTCTACAGATTATGTTTTAAAAGTTCAAAGTTTGAATGGGAAAGAGCAAGTATTTGTTGTTACAAACAATTATATATTGAAAGAAAGAAACATTGCCGTATATATTAACAAAGAGGAATTTGCATATTTTAAAGGCTTAATAAAAATTTTATAAAAAGTTTTTCTGGAAAAAAGATTTTTTTAAGTAGTCTTTTTAATTTTTAAGAAATAATCATTTGTTCTAGGGTAGAAAAAATAAAACCGCTTTGCTAAGAATAGCAAAGCGGTAAATTTTTATTTATGAGGAAAAACGGGAATAGTCGCAAGGAAAACTACGTCCTCTCTATCTGCTGCAGCGTCTTCTGCTAAAACGAAAGCTTTTTTAGTTATTGTTCCACCAGCTAAATTAACTAAATCTTCAAGCCCTTTTAGAGAAGCTCCAGTTGAAACAACGTCGTCTATTATTCCGACCTTTTTCCCTTTAATGAGTTCTACGTCATGTTTTGAAAGGTATAAATGCTGTTCTTTACCGGTTGTAATTGAAGCTTCAATTAGAATTTCAATTCCGTCTTGCATGTAAAGTTTTTTTGTTTTTCTTGCAACCGCGTAGTATTCGTGACCTAATTCCCTTGCTATAACGTGACAAAGTTGTAAGCCTTTTGATTCGGCTGTAATCAATACGTCACAATCAGATACTAGTTTTGCTAATTCTTTTCCGCAGTGTTCAGTCATTTTTTGATTGCCGTGCAAATTAAAGAAAGCAATATCTAAAGTGGGGGAAACGGGAAGAATAGGCAGTTCAGCAAGGTAACCGCAAATATCAACTTTAAAAACTTTTTTATCCATAGTTAACTCCTTAGTATTATTAACACATCTTGTATTATATCATATTGCACAAAAATTGTAAATGTTTTTTTTGCCTTGATAAATAATTGTAAAAAATAAATCATATAATCTACCGAGTGTAAACGGAACATGGATTATAATTTAAAAGAATATCATAAATTGCTTTCATCAGAAAAATTTACCTATTACGGTTTAGATAATAATAAGGTAGTAGAAAACAGAAGAAGATTTGGAAGTAACTCTTTTGGTAAAAAGAAAAAAATATCGTTATTTAAAAGAATACTATCTGCATTATCAGAACCGATGATATTAATATTGCTTTTTGCCTGTGTAATAACTGTAGGAATCAACGTAGGGAACATGCTTGCAGGCAAAGAATATGACTTTTACGAATGTATAGGAATAATTGGCGCAATATCTTTATCGGTCGGTTTAACAGTTTTTATGGAGGGTAAATCTGAAAAGGCTTTTGAAACACTTCAAAAACTTAACGATAATATCGCAGTTACTGTAATACGAGATGGTGAGAGAAGAATAATAAATTATTCTGACGTTGTTGTTGGAGATATATTAATTTGTGAAGCTGGGGATAAAGTTACTGCAGACGGACTAGTTATTGAATGCAATGACGTGGAGTGCGATGAGTCTAATTTAAGTGGGGAATCAAGACCTGAAAATAAAAGTGTCTATAAAGGTGGAAAAATTTATGCTGAAAACATGCTTTTTTCCGGAACGTATTTAATGAGTGGATATGCTAAAATATTAGTTTTAGCCGTAGGTGAAAAGGCACAAATAGGAAAAATTGCAAAAGATTTATCAGCAGATAAAGCAACAAGCGCCCCTTTGACTCAAAAATTAAACAGTTTATCAAAAAAAATCTCTATCTTTGGTGGCGTTGCCTCTGCTTTGACTTTCATTCTAACCCTTTTAAGAATGTATTTAACCACAAGTCTTACCTTCGAAAGTGCAAAAGAAGCATTTATAGAAGCCGTTGTATTAATAGTTGCATCCGTGCCGGAAGGATTACCCGCGACTGTAGCGATAGCGCTTGCGCTAAGCGTTGTAAAACTTGCAAAATCAAACGTTGTAATAAAAAAATTAATTGCAGCTGAAACTGCAGGTTGCGTAAGTGTAATTTGTTCAGACAAGACAGGGACTTTAACTATGGGAAAAATGGAGGTGGATGGTTACTATTACGATGGTCGTAAAGTTTCTTCTAAAGAATTAAAAAATAGGCGTATAATTGAAAATATAACTTATAATTCAACGGCATATTACGCTATAGAAAATAATAAAGTGCAATTATACGGTAATAGTACTGAACGCGCTTTATTAAAATCGATATACGAAGAAAAGTATATAAAATTAAAAGAAATAAGAGAGCGTGCTGTTGTTCAAGAACAAGAGCCTTTTTTATCCAAGCGAAAGTATATGACTACAACGGTTAAAGTAAATGGAGCTGTTATTAAGTATGTAAAAGGAAGTATTGAAAAGATAGTCGAGCGTTTTAATATTAGTGGATATGACGACGTATTAAAGATTTCTAACGAACTTGCATCGCAAGGAAGTAGAGTTATTGCTTTTGCACACGACGAAGGAAATGGATATGTTTTAGATGGAATAGTATCAATTTCAGACATTGTTCGTGATGACGTTTATAAATCGATAAAGCAATGTAAAAAGGCAGGTATTTCAATTAAAATCTTAACAGGAGATAATAGGGAAACCGCTATAGCAATTGCAAAGAAAATAGGTGTTTTTTGTAAGGAAGATGAAGTTCTAACTGGTGCTGAAATACACGAAATAAGTGACGAACGGTTAAAAGAAATCATATCTAGAATAAAAGTTATTGCAAGATCTACGCCCGAAACAAAATTAAGGGTGGTAAAAATATTAAAAGAACTTGGTGAAATAGTTGCCGTAACTGGCGACGGTGTAAACGACGCTCCTGCTGTAAAACATGCAGATATAGGTATTTCAATGGGGGATGGAAGCGAAATTACCAAGGAAGCATCCGACGTTATTTTATTGGATAATTCATTTTCTGTAATCGTAAAAGCACTTGCTTTTGGCAGAAATATATATCGTAATTTTCAAAGATTTTTATTTTTTCAACTAACTGTTAACTTTTCCGCAGTAGGCATAATAGTAGTTTTTTTATTGCTTGGATACAAGCAACCCTTTAGCGCGTTACAACTACTATGGATTAACATTATTATGGATGGACCACTCGCTTTATCTTTAGGATTAGAGCATAGAGATGGCGAATATATGGAAGATCCCCCTGTAAAAAGAAGTGATTCGATTGTAAGTAAAAAGATGTTTTTGCGAATTATCATTCATTCGATTATTATTGTATCAATAGTTTTAATTCAAAAATTACACAACGTTCTTAAAGTTTTACCGCATCAAGTTAATAGTGCTATTTTTTGTTTGTTTATTTTGCTTCAATTATTCAATGCAATAAATGCAAGAGAAATAGGTGTAAAAAGTATATTTTTATCGTTGATGAAAAACAAATTATTCTCGGTATTATTTGCTATCACTTTAATGGCGCAATTTATTATTAGTGAATACTTATGTGTTGTTTTTGGCACAAGTCCACTTGGGTTTTTAGTGTGGTTGAAGTTGCTATTATTAGCTTTTACAATTGTTTTGCTATCGGAAAGCTACAAAATGGGGTATAGAATAATAATGAGAAACAAACTTTTAAAAAAAATAATTAAAAGGAGAAAGTTTGCTTAAACTATAGTGGTATGGAATATTTTACCGTATCTGAAAATTATGAAAATAATAACAACATATTGTATTTAAGAGAGAGTTTATCGCCTAGCGTTTTTAAAAATCCCGCAAATAAAATTTTTGCGGATAGACATAGAGTAGGTATTGTTTTTGAGATTGATGAAAACCTATTGCCTTTTGCCTTGCAGACGTTAACGGATAAAATAGCGGACGTTATTTCTATTTCTTATAAATATAATTTTTTTAACGATAGAATAAAAACTAACGGTTTAAATAACGAGCAAAGACAGCTTTTGATCACTGCATTGATATCAGCAGACTTAAAAGAAGATAAAAGATATGTAAAAAGTAAGCTTGATGGCAAGAAAGAAATTGCAATTGACGGGGTATATAATTTTAGATTGAGTGCCTTGGTTGGAAAATGGAAAGAAATTTGTGAATATGTACCTGAATTTTTTACAAATAGAGAGATGAACGAATTTATTTTGTATTTAGTACAGGAGAGAACAGGCAGACCAGTTAGCATATCAAACGATAAAGTGTACGATAGAATGGGCAATAGATTAAATAAAACTTCGTTAATTCCTATAGGTGAATATAAAACGCTATGTGAAGTATTGCTTTCTGGTGCAAGAGAAATCATACTAAAGGAAACAATTTCAAATGAAAAGGAATTTAAGTGCTTGAAAGAGTATTTTGGAGACAAAATTTTATTTAATTGCGGTGAAATCCTTTGACAAAACTTTAACAAAAGGGTTATAATATGAGTAACTTATTTCAGTTTGGGACAAGTAGCACCTATTTAAAGGTATACAGAGAGCGGTAGGTGATGAGAAACCGTTACTTTTGTAGGATAGTGAAACCACCCGTTAAAAAACTGACGGAGCTTCCCGCATGAAGCGAATTAAGTGGCCGCATGTCGGCAAATAAGGTGGAACCGCGGTATTTATCGTCCTTATGCTATGCATAAGGGCGTTTTTTTGCGTTCTTTTACCTAAGGAGGATATTATGGAAATAAAATTAAAAGATGGTAGTGTTTTAAACGTTGAAAGCGAAAATAACGTTATTGACGTTGCTTTAGTTGCAAAGACAATTAGTCAAGGTCTTTATAGAAATGCTGTTTGTGGTAGAGTAGATGGCAAATTAGTTGATTTAAGTGCAAAATTACAAGGTGGTGAAACCGTTGAAATAGTTACTTTAGACGATCCTGATGGCCTTAACGTATATCGTCATACTTGCGCGCACGTCCTTGCACAAGCTGTAAAATCTATATTTCCCACTTGTCAACTTGCAATCGGACCTACTATAGAAAATGGATTTTATTATGATTTTGATTTCAAGACGCCTATTTCGCAAGATGATTTATCTATGATTGAAGAAGAAATGAAGAAAATCATAAAAGGCGATTTACCTATTGAAAGATTTGAACTTTCAAGAAAAGAGGCTTTAAAATTAATGAAAGGTTTTAAAGAATCATATAAAGTTGAATTAATTGATGATTTACCCGAAGATGAGCCTATTTCTTGTTATAAGCAAGGCGCATTCACCGATTTGTGTAGAGGTCCGCATTTGCTTTCCACGGGTAAAATAAAAGCCTTTAAGTTAACTTCATTAACCGGTGCATATTGGCGTGGTAATGAAAAAAATAAAATGCTTACACGTATTTACGGAACGGCATTTGCAAAGAAAGCTGAATTAGATGAATACTTAATTGCCGTTGAAGAAGCAAAGAAAAGAGATCACAATAAACTTGGCCGTGAACTTGGCTATTTTATGACCGAAGAAACCGTAGGTCAAGGATTGCCTATAATTATGCCAAAAGGCGCAAAATTAATGCAAATTCTAACTCGTTTTGTTGAAGACGAAGAAGAAAAGCGTGGGTTTATGCTTACAAAAACGCCTTATATGGCAAAAAGTGATCTATATAAAATTTCTGGGCACTGGTACCATTATAAAGATAAAATGTTCGTGCTTGGAGATGAAGAAAAGGATGAAGAAGTTTGCGCGTTAAGACCTATGACTTGTCCTTTCCAGTATCAAATCTATAAAAACGGATTAAAGAGTTATCGTGATTTACAAGTCGGAGGCCAAGC
>JAZOCA010000065.1:0-5495 GCA_045596285.1 Christensenellaceae bacterium
AATATATATTCGACGATAATGCGCGCAATCAACGGCTTTTTGAGTTTAGAACTACTCGTATACACGCTTATCGGGAGCGTCGGGTGCTTTGTTGGCGACCTAATAGGCAAACTCGTATTTGATAAACTTGACGGAAAGAAACTTAAAATAGTTATCTATATAGGAATGATAGTAAGTGGAATTACTATGCTTATTCCTTAAAATCACAATTAAGCAAAAAACCACGCTGACCGCGTGGTTTTTCTATTACTAATTATTTTTAACTGCCTCTATTCTTGCCTTAGCCGCTTCTTCTCTCTTTTTAGCCTCAGCAATCTGAGCCTCGCGTTCTTCTTGCATTAACTTTTTGCGAGTTTCTGGATTACCCTTTGCCTTAGCCTCTTCCCATTGTGCCTTTGATTCCGCTTTTGCCGCGTTAAAGTTTGCCTTGTCAACCTCGTGTTGTGCTTTTGCACTTTCCTTCATATCAGAAAATGCGTCCTTAAAAAATTTCTTAATTCCCATAATTTTACTCCTTTTTATTCTTTATATATTTTTACTTGTTTAATAATTCGTCAGACAAAGTTAAAACCTGATCTTTATACTTTCTTCTTCTGCTTGCTAAAATTTTTTTATAGAGCGGATAGTTTATTGATACCATTAAAATACCGATAATTCCAACTCCTATTCCAAGAGGCATGCCGAACGAGAGAGCTTTTCCTATAACCTGCATAGCAAAGCACATTCCAGTTCCTAAAACGAGCGAGCCTATCGTGCCGAAAGTGTAAGCAAAAACTCTCGCAGGGTTTATTACCTTTTTATTAAGCGCCTTCAACTCGTCAAATTTGCTAACTTTCTTTTCCTCATAGCCTTCTCTAATTTTTCTAATAGCGTTCTGTTCATTGTTCATTTCATTTATCTCCTTTTTTGATTGTACCATCATTATACTCCGCGAATGTTTTTTAAATGATAAAGTTATGTTTTTCTTTTGTAAAACAATGTTAAAGTTTTGTAAAAACCTCTAAAAATCAAAACTTCTCTCAGCGATTTTTTAGCAACGAAAAAAGGATAGCGATGTTTCGCTATCCTTTTAGACCTTTATTAATAAGTTAGATGCTATAATCAATAACCGTAGTTCCCACGTTAGAGAATTCATAGAACATAATGTAATCGCCAGCCCCTTCTACGTATTGCGGGATCTCTATCCTTGAAACTTTACCGTTAGCTATTTTTACGGTTACCTTCTCAAACATCGGTTGACCATAAAACACTACTTTTTCAGCGTAATAAGTCGTTTCGTCGACTTTCTTAAAACTGCTTCCGCTTTGCGCAAAAACTATGCAAGCACTTTCATTCAAACTTATCGGTGCAGAATCACTTATTTCTCCGTCTATATAAAGATTTTCACCATCAAAATAAGTTATTATCTCTATCGGATTAATATCCTCATCGTAACCGATTTCTTTTTCTAGCCACTTCTCGTTTACAAAATAAGTTTTGATAGATTCCGTTCTAACGTCACTTGAACCAATGCTTACAACTGAACCAGCAACAATGGTGACGTTATCAAAATCAAAGAAACCTGAAAAATCAACCTCTTGTTCCACCTCTTGCTCTAATTTCGTTCCGCTTGCAGTAATAGTGTCCTTTTTTCCACATCCGTTATCACAAGTAGCAGTTTTCGTCCCGTCACTTTCGTAAGTAGCGTCATCATTATAAATATAAGTAGTAAAACTATGCTCTAACGCTGTATCCTCTGCCGTTATAGTATCAGTCTTCCCACATCCATTATCACAAGTGGCAGTTTTCGTACCGTCTGTTTCACAAGTAGCATCGTCGTTATAAGCGTATTCTAAAAAAGCGTGACCAGTCTTTGAAATTATCCAGCTATCTTTTTCCACTTCCTTAGTAGCTTTTTCATCTTCAAAATATTTTCCACACTCACAAGAATAATACTCTTTGCTTCCGTCCGCTTCACAACCAACGCTAACGGCATCGTGCTTTACTAGAGTGTGTTCGTGAACTTCATTACAAGCAACGAGTCCACCAGATACCACCAAAAGCATAAACGCCAAAACCAATAAAAATACTTTTTTCATTCTTTCCCCCTTTTGTATAAAAACTTAATTTGGTTTTTACACTGTTATTACTGACAATATAACACTTTCCAAACAGTTTTTCAAGTGTTTTTTAAAAAAAGGCTATGCAACAAAAAATGACTGATAATATTTATTTGGTTTTGGCGAAGAAAATACAAGAAGAGCGAGCGTTCTTTCGCGGGGGCATACCCGCAGCGGTATGTTACCGAGAAAAACGCAAAGTATTTCGCAGCATTTTCTCGCCAAAAATCAGTCAGAGTTTGTGACAGAGCCAAAAAAAGAGAACTACTTTTGCAGTTCTCTTAAAACTAATCTTTCTTATTTAACAGTTCGTCTGATATTTTTAATATTTCCTCGCCGTACTTTTCCTTTCCTTTTTTGAGTTCGTGATTATAAGCGGGATAAGCGAGTCCCATGGGTACTATCCCAACCGCCATTAAGATTATTCCTATAAGCCATTCGTTAAATTCTAGCACGAACGCCAAACCGCAGCCAAAAATCAAGCAACCGATAACGCCTAGTACTAGCGAAACGATTGTTGCGGTATTTTTAACTTTTGCATCTAAATACTTTAATCTCTCAAAAGAAGTGGGATTACTTGGCGCATAATGACTTCTTATATTTTCGATCTGCCTTTTCTCCGCCTCAGTTGGCGCGGAATAAGTATATTCAAAAACCTCTCTTTTGTTGTCACTCATAATTATTAAGTCCTTTTTCTTTTAATTTTTTGTTTGCTCTTATCACCATAAGCACACCGAGCGCAACGGTTAGAGCAAAGACCGCGAACCCTGTTATTAGATTGAACACACCGCTATTTGCATTTTCTGAGAAAGCGTAAAGCAGAGCCGTTTGCAAGGAAAATATCGAAACGAACGCATCTGCAAGTCCCACGCTACGCACCGCCTGAACGGTATATCCCTCTTTCTTTCCCGAACGGAAAACGTTTATTATCGCCATAACTATTTTATAAAATGCGTAAGCGGCAAACGCGAACACAGATAATCCCTCGTGGATGAAAGCCTTATCTAAAAATATTATTTGAAGTATGGGGACGAGCAAGCACAACGGTATAAAAGTCAAAATAAACCCGCAAGTTCTGTACTTCTTTATTTCCGTTTGCTCGTCATTTTTTATCGTGTGTTTTTTTCTATGATATAAAACTAGCCCACCGCGCAAAAACACTAAAATTAAATAATAGATAGCTAGCGACAAATACCAAGCGTAAGATTTGGTTATCACAGCTAAAACCACGTGCAAAACAACGTATGCGATATTTATAACTAGCGCTATGCTTGCAAAAGTTACCGTTCTAAAGCCGTACTCTTCAAGTAGTCTTTTCCCAACCTTATATTTTTTAATAAACGCTATAAAGTTTTGTTTAATTGCCTTTGCGTAAATTATAAAAGTGTAAACGGAATAGCCTAGAAAAATAGCCGCAATCCCATAACACGCGTAAGACAATATTTCAAAAATATCATCTTGTGGACTAATTATTGCAAGCGTTATAGCCACGCCACAAAAAAGCGCGGTCAAAAGATATGTTAAACCTAAAATCCAACCTTTCGGGCGTTTAAACTCTTCAGTTAACGTCTGCCTTTTTTTCATTATTTATTGTCCTTTAATACTACCCTGAAAGTGCTACCCTCGCCAAGTTTACTTTTAACGGTTATCTCTCCACCGATAAGGTCTATTACCTTTTTAACGAGTGCAAGACCTAAGCCGTTTCCCTCGCCAGAATGAGAGGTATCCCCTTGTTAAAATTTATCGAAAATATGCATTCCCGTTTCAGGTGAAATTCCGCAGCCGGTATCGCTAATTTCCACAACCGCACTATCGTTTTCGCTAAAAAGTTTAACGGTTATCTTTCCGCCCTTATCGGTAAATTTTATTGCGTTTGATAAAAGATTATTCCAAACTATTTCTAAGCTGCTATAAGAAGAAGTTATCTCCACTTCGTCTATATCGCAGTAAAGTTCTATGCCTTTTTTATCAATTAAATCTTCAAAACTTAAAACCGCCTCGGATAGCATACCGTCTAGTTTTACTTTTTTATAATCAAGTTTTAACTCTTGATGTTCAAGTTTATTTAACTTTAATATGTTTGTCACTAAATCTGTAAGCCTTTTAGTCGCCGAAATAACCGTTTCAATATACTTCTTCTTAGTTTCTTTATCTAAATCGCCTTGAAGAAGAAAGATATAGTTTTGAATAATGGTTAAAGGCGTTTTTATCTCGTGTGACAGATTAGAAACGAAGTCGGTCTTTAAAATCTCGCTCTTTTCCAGTTCCGCAGCCATCGCGTTGAGGTTCTCTTTAATTAGGTCGTAATCGTTATAATTCTCGAAAGACTTAACAGAAGTTAACCTAACGGAAAAATCTCCCGCCGCAATTTTTTCAGTAGCTTCCAAAATTTCCTTAACGGGCGTATCGTTAGTAATTTTTCGCCTTATTTTATCGCCTATTATAAACATAAGTGACAAAAACGCAATCGTTAAAAGCATAACGACTGTTACCACCGCCTCTTTATCCCCCGCAGCCTCTTTAATCTCCGTGTAAACGACTAGCGATAAAGTTACGATTAAAAAAACGGTTATGAACGGAAAAATCGTTCCTAATAAAAAAGATTTAAACTTGCCCTTTTTGTTTCTCATTTTAATACTGCCTTATACCCTAAGCCGTGAACGGTCGATATTTCAAAGCCGTCGCATTTAGCCGTTTTTTCTCTAATTTTCGCCATATAAACGTCCACAGCTCTGCTGGTCGCGGACGCATCGTAATCCCAAAACTCGTCCATGAGCGCAGATCTCGTAAAAGTCTTTTTAGGGAAAGATAAAAGCTTAAATAGAATGTTAAACTCTCTTGCCGTCAACTGAATTTCCTCACCGTCAACGCTCGCCACCCGCTCTTCCGCGTTCATAGAAAAATTCCCGATAACGATTTTTTGCTCGTTTTCAATTTTTGCTCTTCTTAAAAGGGCGGCAACTTTCATTATCAATTCGTCAATATCGAAAGGTTTAGTAATATAATCGTCAATTCCAAGTTTATATCCGTACATCTTAGACGGCTTATCGTCTTTTGCTGACATAAAGATAATAGGCGTAGTCTTATCGATAAGGCGCACGCTTTCCGCTAGTTCGAACCCGTCCATTTTGGGCATCATAATATCGCTAATAATAAGAGAAAAAGTATTTTCCTTTAACGCCTCTAACGCCTCTTCTCCGTCAAAGCACGACTTAACCTCGTAGCCGTTATCGCGGAGATAACTGCTAACTAGCCCGTTCATTGATTTTTCATCTTCTACAACTAATATTTTAACCATTTTAACTACCTTTTTTAATATTTTACCACGATAGATTTTATAAATTGTTTACGAATTGTTAAGGTTTTGTAAAACTAACAATATTATATACGGTTTTT
>JAZOCA010000066.1:0-7276 GCA_045596285.1 Christensenellaceae bacterium
CAAACACCTCATCCACCACTAACGTGGTCCCCCTTCCCCCACTGGGGAAGGCTTTTTTCCACTCACCGGTAAACCTCTACCAAGCCACGCGACTATCGCGTGGTTTTTCTTTATATCAAAAAAATCGCCCTGCAAAAAGCGAAGCGATTTTCTATTTTTATTTAGACCTTTTTAATCCGTTTATTATTTTATAATATTATTTATAATATGTAAGCGATTTCGCTTTCGCCCACTATTCCCGTTTTGCTATACACCCTTTGCAAGGCTTGGCGCACGGAAGATTCAGAAATATGTAATATTTTTGCTATTTTAGCGGGGTTAAATCCGAACGCAGTAAGTTTTGCACATTCGTGTTCGCGATGAGTTAAATTCGTTGCGATATATTTATTTCTTACGCTACCCGAAAGCTTTGCCCAGCCCACGCTGTATCGCGCGTATAAGGCGGTAACGGTTGTTGCCGCATTTTCATCTTGAAGCATAATTCTTTCTTGCAACAAACCTTCAAAATGCCTTAAATATTCGGTTAAAATTCCGTAAAGTCTATCTGGCAAAGCAAGCGCAATCGCCCTATCTATATGGTAAATAGCGCGTTCTTTTTGCCCCGCGTTATAATAAGACACCGCACAAGACATTCTTAAAAATATTTCGGGGATTATAGTTTTATCTACCACCGCTTGCGATATAAGCGGTTCTATCGTGCTGGGTATTAATTTCATTAGCGCAAGACCTTGCACACCTTCTAACTGATATTGTTTTGATGCAACTGCAAACGCGGTCATATATAAATATTTAACGTAAAAAACCTTTGCAGCAGGGTGCGCGTCGCTGGGCAACACTTCAAAATTCCCCATCATAAACCATTCGGGATAATCTTTATTATCGTAAATAGAACTATCTATGATCGCTAGCGATAAAGAAATTATATCGCGTTCTTCTTGCGTTTCGCAGGGAGCGTTACAAATATGTTTTTTTGCTTCTTGCCAAAGTTCAACGTCTCCACGCCATATAGCGCAAAGCGCGAGCAACATTCCACCGCCAAGTATGGCGTAAAAGCCCGAATGTGCGCCTAAAAAATAGCGCGCTTGATCGTAAACTTTATCTATTTCGCCACGCCTGTATGCTATTTGCGCGTTAAATAAGGCATATGCTTCGGGTTGGTTGATTAGCATTTCTGCACAGTTTTCCGCTTCGCCAGGCAAATTATAAAGGTTGGTCATATCTAAAAACGGGCTTTTTCGTGGCATGGGAAAGGTCGGCTCTTCTTTACGCCTTGCATTTGGCAAAACGGCGTTTTCGGGAATCATCCAGTCTCTTCCAAACCGATAAGCCCCTTTTATTCTGCCGTTACTGCATAAAATTTGCACTCTTCTATCGCTTACACCCCATTTTTTTGATGCTTCTTTTACGGTAATATACTTCATTTCTTACCCCATTTTATTAAAAATCGCCTTCAATATTCCTTACAAAAAACTTCTATTTTTTTCCTATCTTCGCCATGACGAATAAACCATATTATATATGTATTCGCCATAACGAACCTTATAAAAAGAATACAATATATTAACCTTTTTGTCAATCGTTTAAAACAATTTTTATATAATCGCATTTTTCGCTTTTAATGGCGTTACTTCCATTTCAACTGCAACGCCAGTTGCTCGTCATTCTGGAGCGCAACTAATTATTGTCATTCTGGAGCGCAAGCGATAGAATCTAAAGGCTTTCCCTTGAGGGGATTCATCTGTCAACGAAAGTTGACGATGAGGTGTAGCCACCTTTGTGGCGTTATCCATTTTAACCACAACACCAGTTGCTCGTCATTCTGGAGCGCAACTAATTATTGTCATTCTGGAGCGTTAGCGATAGAATCTCTTCAACCAAGACTCTATCATTTCGCCTATCGGCTCATTCCAGAGTGACAAAACAAATTTAACTGTCATTCTGGAGCGTTTGCAAAACGCGATAGAATCTAATCACAAAAAAACTCCCAAAAGTTCTTCTTCCGAGAGTTTTTCTTTTTTAATTACTTAACTAATAAGCGAACCTTCTAACAAGTAATTGATAACATCTAATATGTCTTCAAACGTCATCATGCCTTTTCCTACTGAAACTTTTAGATATACAGCAGGCGAAGATAAATATGCTTCATACGAAATGTAATCTTTAAAGTCTTCATACGTGTATAAACCGTATTTTTCAATATCTGCTTGCATTTGTTCTTCATCATACTTCAATCCTTCGCCGTATTCAAAATAGTTAACTAAGCCTGTTATATTTCCAGGAATGTTAGGTGTATTAAGGAATCCGTTAGCAAAACTATTCATATGGAAGTAGGTTACAGGACAGAATACTCTTGTAACTTCATTAGTTATATATGCTTCCGTTAATTTAACGCTTGCACCACTTATACCGTCATTATTAAGAGCATAGAAATCATGTCCTATATAATCCTGATAATTATCGTATGTTATGTAAACGTATTTATTTAATGTCATATCGAATAAACCATGTGAAGCAACAATCTTCAAGTCTTTACCGTTAGCAAATTTAAGATTTAAAATCTTATATTCTTTAGGTTCTGGTTCAGTTGCGTGTGAGTTAAAAATCAACGGAGCGGCTTCATACATTCCTGTTATATGGTTAAATACCATAATCATATCGCCTACTACCAAATCTTCAACTTTCTTCTGCGTACCATCTGCTAAAGTAATCAACGTACCTTCTACTAAACATGATTCTGATGAAATATTAATTGTTGTATGTTTCATGATTGTATACGGTTGATTTTTTACTATATTTTTACCGTCGATTGTTGCGGACTGACTGTTATCTTCTGTATATGTATAATTTGTAATTGTAATAGTATTGCTGCTTGTTAGTAATTTGTATGTTGCATTGCTGGTAATTGCATTACCATTATTAAACTCTTCAATTGTAACAGTACCATTACTAATAGTGATAGTAATTATATAATAATCGCTAGTCGAATAGATAGGAGTAATATTAATTGTTGTGTTAACATCATATTTAGCTAAATCTAAATCTGCATTAGCTTGAACAGTTTCATTAATACTACCTTGTACTTGCCAGTTATTTTCAAAGGTGTAATCTGTATTATACGTATCCCTTTCTATAGTAAAATTAGATTGCGTAGTTTTTAAGGTATACGCTGTTCCTGGTTTAATATAAATAGGTGTGTCTGATTCAAGTACTCCAGATGAGTTAACAGTTTTGTAAACTATATCATACTTATTCGCCCAGCCGGCATAAATAGTAATATTGCTATCAAACGTATAGCCATCTTTAGATATAATATTAGTACATTCTTCATCTAAATACCAATTACCATCCCAATAATAATCTTTATCAGTTTGGTTATCAAACTGTTTTAAAAGATTTATTACTGTGTTAATTGTTGCGTTAGAATCGTCGTAGGGATTAAAGAATCCGTCTTCGTCTGCAAACGCCTTATAACCAGTAAGAGTAATATTTTCTCCAGCAAATGTAATTATATTTGCTTTACTCCATTTAGCATATAAAGTAAGCGTATTATCCGCAACGTATTGCATTGCAGAACTATCTATTATTAATATTTGGTTTGTGAATCCAGCATCTGTAAACCAGCCACCAAAAGTCAATTCATTAGCCACTTCAAGTTCTTGTAGTTCAAAATTCGATTCGGGCGTGAATGAACTTAAGTTTTCTGGCTTATTAACTGCAGCGTTATTATTTAACACATAATTTATAGCAAACGAATTATCATGAGCAACCCAAGAGTAACCACCATTTTCTGGTATTGAATAATATGTTGTTACAGCTAAATCTCTTAAATCTGAGTTGTAGATATTACCTTGTGCGGTTATTTGGTATGGGTAGTCATTCGTATATGCACTTCCATTTACTTCTAAAGACGAAGCACTAACTTGCCCTGAAACTATTAATTTAGCACCTAATTCTTCTGTTTGAACGTTACCACCAAGATTTCCATTTGCGATTAACGTACCGTTAACAATTAGTTCTGATTCAGGTTTATTAGCAGAATTTAAATTAGTATAACTAAATCCACCTGCATCAACGTTAGTATTTGAAGTTAAAAAATCATTTCCATAAACAATGATATTTTGAACACTAACAGTTACGCCACTTTCAACAATTAACGAGCCACCAGGCATTATTTTTAAATCTTGATTGAGTGTTATTTCAGCTGAATTACCATTTTCAAATTCACTTAAGATAAAGTTATAGTGCCAAGAAACAGGAAAATACAGCCCATCCGTATTAATATCAAGATTAGTAATCAAATATTTCATTTTAACAGATAACGTATTAATATTAGCACTTCCTAAAATTTCCCATGTTGAAACCTTAGAAGCTAAATCAAACTTCATTATAAGTTTTGTATCTGAAAAAATGTTTGCAAAATATGAATCTGAATTTCCTACTAGTTTTACTACTGACTCTGCGGGTTCTCCCTGTATACCTATAAATGCAGCCCCATGTAAAAAAGAACCATGTTTTACAATTACTTTTGAAGAAATATTTCCCACGTAAAAACGGTTAAATGGACAAGATTTCAAATCATTCATTGTCCATCCGCCCAAGCTTGTTAAAGCTGATCCGCCACGGTGTTCATAGATTGTAAAAGGGGTTAGTATTTCAGCCCCATCTTCATTAATTATTTGGGAACTATTGTTTTTATCTAACTCAAAAATATATCCATAGTTTTGTATTGATTTATAATTTTGAATGGTCGCATTTTGTCTTAAGGTGATTTGACCATAACTTCCCCAAGTTAAGGATGCGTTTTTCCACCCACCATTCCCAGCATGCAAAACGCCTTCGGTAACAATTGTGCCTCTATTAATTAATGTAGAGTTTGCCCCTAATGAAATATGATACTTTAAAAAAGATTCTGGCGTTTCATATGCGTGACAAAAGGTAGATATACTTTTGTCAACTTTACCAGTTACAGAATCGCTAGTTCCTGTATTAATGCTATACGGATTGCTTTTATTAATTGTGTTGTCGTATGGAACAACTAATTTAACACCAGATTTTACTTCGCGCGTTGCAGTTACTGTTAGTGGTTGCAACGTTTTATAATTATCTAATGTTTTTGAAGCTCCCGCATATTCCTTATATGTTGCATACGATTCTAGAATATACAAACTGCCGCTTGTTGCAGTATCTAAAGCATGGTTAATAGAACTATAATAAGTAGAACTACCATTATACACAACTGCTCGAATTACTTCTTTTTGAGTAAAAGAAAGTTTAGACTTAGATTCTTCAGTAATTTCATTTTCTTTTTCCCATTCATCACTAAGGTCAAAAGTAAATGCTGCCGAAAGAAATTGATTAGTAACTGTTCCATGAATGTTTGACGGTGCATTTGGTATGTCTACTGGAGTTTGGGAAGTTGCTGCAGCATTACTTACAGTTACAAGTGGCGTGTCACCATGGTATAAAGTCCCCGCCACATTTGAAGTTATTTTTAACCCGCTCATGCCTTCGTAGGCTGTGCCCGATATAGTGATTGAAGCGGTAACTAAATTTTTAGACTGAAAGCTGGGCGAGCCGGATTGTTCGTTTATAATAAGCCAAGAAGAAGCGCCCATAGATAAAACGCCTAAACTCCCCAATATTACCAAAAATATAAATTTGTTTACTTTAAAAGGTCTTTTTGCTTTCATTTTGCACCTGCACTCAAAAAAAGTATACTTTTTTTGAGTAGATGAAAAAGCAAAAAATCGCATAAAAAAAGGCAAAAACAAGCGTTTTTACCCGAAAATCAACCTATAAAACTGTGTAAAATAATCTAATACATACTTATCAAAATAAGTATAGTTTTACTAATAAAAAAGAAAAATCGTAACAATATTATACCATAAGTTAGTATATATTTCAAGAATTTTTGGCAAAAAATAATTATTTTTTAAAACCTTGCAACCTAAAACAAAACTAATAAAATCTACGTTTTGCAAAATTTTAATAAAAAGTGCCCCTATAGCACGGTTAAACGGCAGTTTAACAATATAAACACAATAATAATTGTTTTAAAAAACGATTGACAAATTTACTATTTCGTTATATAATTTTAGTATAGTTAAAGCAACCAACGGTCAATTTAAAAAAACACACTAAACAGTAAGCCAAAACTTGTTTTTATTAAACCTTTGTTATTGCAAAGCACCTTTAAGGAGAAGAATTATGATTTATACCGCCATTAGAAAAAGACTACCACAAATGAACGATTATATGAAAAATATAAAAACTGGGGAAGAATACAACGCAATTTCACACACGCTATATCATTTTTTTAATAGCGAAACACTAACAAAGGCAGATTATATTCATTTGGTAGACGTTATGTTAGATAAATTTCCCGTTTACGAAATAAATAAAGATATTACGCAATACGAAACTTTAGTTTTACTTCACGCGCAATACAATTATCCGCCTTGTGAAGATTTTTCTAAAGTTTTGCATAATGCACTTACTTCTACTCCCGCTTTATCAATTCAAGTTTTAAATAATTTATTATACGTTTTAAAAGAAAAACTTCCCGAATGCAATAATTTTGTTGGTATAGAAGTTTGTTCTTGCGGAAACGTAAGCTTAAACGACGTAACGGATGCAGAAGTAAAAACAATTCGCTCTATTATAGGCTTAAAAAACTAAAAAAGTGCCCTATAGCACGATTAACTGCTATTTAATAAGAATAAGTTATGAACGATAAAACCGCTAAAATTATTTTAGATGCTAGCCTTTACCCAAATGGGGCAAACAGCCCCACCCGCCATATAGAATACCTTTGCCCTTGCGGAAAGGGTAAAATCATAGAAGAACGCGTTGTTGGATTTGGCGACTGCTATGCTTGGATAGAATGCGAACAATGCAAAAAAACGTATAAAGTGGTTACAGGGTGCGGGCATTTTTGGGAACTTGAAAAAATTAAGTAACACACCATAAAAATTCTTCCACTTACTTTTAAGTAATACATTTTATCGCGCAAAATCACCACAAAAACCCATCTATAGCGCGATTAACAACCCTTTTGCTAAAACGCAATGCAACAAACTAACATCTTTGTTTAGCCCTAAAAACACAAAGCGTATAAAGCATAATTTTTTACAAAAATAAACATCCACCCGAATATCGGGTGGTTTTTATTTTTCGGGCATAGCCCTTGTTCACTGGCTAGCACAAATGTGCTTTTTATTTGACCTGCCAGTCATGCACTTATTACCTGCTACCCGTCAACGGGTTTCACTTTTGC
>JAZOCA010000067.1:0-2379 GCA_045596285.1 Christensenellaceae bacterium
GTTTTCCTCCTCTTGCTTGCAGATAAAGTTAAAATAAGAGTAAAGATTATTGCAAAAACTAATGTGTTTAGTGATTTTATTAAATTACTTGACAAAAAATGCGGGGGGAGGGTATAATGCTTTCATTGACATAAAGGAGAGATATTATGAAAGGTAAAATAAGAAAATTTACGGTACTTGTATTATCGCTTATAGCAATCGCTTGCTTTGCTTTTGCGTGCGATGTGCCTGATAAAAATGGGGAGCAGCCTCCGCATATGCACGTCTATTCAACGGAGTATTCGTATGATGCGGATAGCCACTGGTTTGAGTGCGAGTGTGGTGAAGACAAAGGAAACGAACTTCACAGTTTTATTGATGGTAAATGTTCCTGTGGGTATGAAAAGATAGAAGAACTCCCAGGACACACGCATAATTATATAGTTAACTATGATAGCATTAAGCACTGGGAAGAATGCTCTTGTAACGAGAAAAAGAATGTTGGGCAGCACGTTTTTGTTGATGGGAAATGCTCTTGCGGGTATGAGAAGGCAGAAGCACCAGGACATACGCATAGCTATATAGTTAATTATGATGATATTAAGCATTGGGAAGAATGCTCTTGTAACGAAAAAAAGAACATTAGGCAACATAGATTTGTTGACGGGAAATGCTCCTGTGGATATGAAAAGGCAGAAGAGTCAGAACATACTCATAGTTATAAAGTTTGCTATGACGATGAGGCGCATTGGGAAGAATGCTCTTGTAACGAGAAAAAGAATATTGAACAGCACAGATTTGTTGACGGAAAATGCTCTTGTGGGTATAGCAAAGAAGAGAAAAACAACACTTTCATTGATACCTGCTCAAATGCAGAAAATCATAATAAATTTATGGTTGTAAGCGAAAAACGTAAAGCAACTTGTTGTCAAGAGCAGCTTTTAGTAAACACTTGCCCTGTGTGTAACGGTTCCGAAATTGTTTCGGGGAATAAAGATGAAAGCAATCACGGCAAATACGTTTGGACTAGTGATGAATACGGTAATTACAGCGAAGAACTCGTAGAGGATTTTAAATATAATCGTATTACAGAATACGAAGAACTCAACGAATCTTGTAGACCTAAGACCTGTAACGACTGTGGTAAGGTTTATGACAATCACGAAATAACCACAGAATGGAAGGACGTTATCGAGAACGCTAATAAATGTACCGAAGAACGCTTGCAGGTTAAATATTGTACCGTATGTAAGGCAGTTATCAGTGATATCACTAAACAGCCTGCTCTCGGACACAAATACGTTATGACTGGCGAAAAAGGATACACCGTTGGTTGTGCATCCTACAAAGTAATTCTGACTTGTGAAGAACCTACTTGTGATGCTAGCGTAACGGGACATATTATTGAAGTAACGGCCACTAAAATGGATGATGCTGGAAGTGGTGCTAATTGCGACGTATACTATTATCAGTATACTTTCGCTGGAGAAACAAAAGTTGGATATATCAAAATGAACGAAGTTGATGATTCTGATGAAGTACCTGATGAATCTATGTGGACATTCTCTGTAGAACCTGAAGTTATCGGTAAGGGTGCAACTGCTACCTATACTGCTGGCGTATTGAACGGCGTTTGCAAGAACACTGCTAACTCTGTAGCATGCGGTGCAACTGGTGTTGTTAATGCTCCTGCAACTCTCAACTCTAAGAACGAAGTTACCAGTGCTGGTTACGTTGAAACTGTTGTTGAAGCTAACTGCTGTGACGCTGGTTCTGTAAACATCAAGTACTACTTCAATATCGATACCGATGCTGAATTTGAACTTGTTAAAGAAGTAACTCTCGTTATCGAAGCTGACGGCAACCACGATCCTATGGATGACAATGGCGAAACCAAAGCTGCTGTTTACTTCGTAAGTGAAGACGGTAAGTTGCTCGTATTCCAGTGGTGCTATGAAGGTGAGAAGTTCGTTAAGATTGCTGAATATGCAATTCAGAAAGGCGAATGCACCGATAAGACCCACAGTGCTGATGATCTTATAGAAGTATATCAATACGAAAATGGTGACAAACTTATGGTTTGCCCCATCTGTGATAAGGTATACACCTATAAAGCAGAGTAAACAGTAAAAATTTATCTAAGATAGTATCAAAAGCGGCGGTTTTTACCGCCGCTTTTGATATTAAATATCCTTAATAATTTATGTTTTTAACAAAATCTTTGTTAAAATTGTTGACTTTATCGTTTTAGCGTGCTAAAATGTTAAAGAATTAAATTTTCAAAGTGAGGGAAGAAATGGCTAACTTCGATATTAAAACGTTTGACGGATTATTTGATGCCGTGTTAAAATTAAAAAACGTCGAGGATTGCAGAAGGTTTTTTGAGGACGTTTGCACTAT
>JAZOCA010000068.1:0-3140 GCA_045596285.1 Christensenellaceae bacterium
TATGTGCAAGCAAGTTAGAGACGATTCAACTGCGCTATACGTTGCTGAAAGCGGAAAAACGTGCCCTACACAGATTTTGGAAACTTTGGCAAGTTACAATGCAGAGGGTAGACCGATTTGGAAGCCGATGCACATGCAACCGATGTACCGTATGCACGAGTTTATTACTCGCAATGGTTCTGGGCGTGCAAAAACTAACGCGTATATCGAAGGTGGCGTGGCAGACATCGGCGCGGATATTTTTGATAGAGGTTTATGTTTGCCGTCTGATAATAAGATGACAAAAGAAGAACAAGACATTATCATTGAAGTAATCAAGAGTTGTTTTTAAGTTATGGAAGAAATAATTAAGTATTTGTGTTCACAATGGTGGGGAATTGTTTTGCTAGTAGTGGTAGCGGTAGCGGTTGTAGTTGCGCTATCGGCATTACTATATAGACAGTTTTTTAAGAGGTTTTACGACGTTCTTTTAAGCGGTATCGCAATCGTTGTTTTGTCTCCGATATTGCTGGTTTTGATTGTTTTGGGTTGGATAAAAATGAAAGGAAATCCATTTTTCGTCCAATTAAGACCCGGAAAGAAAAACCGCAAAACGGGCGAAGAGAGAATTTTCAAAATGTTGAAATTCCGAACGATGACTTGTGAGAAGGATGAAAACGGCAACTTTTTACCAGATGAGAAGAGGCTTACTAAGTATGGAAGACTACTCAGAAGCACATCTTTAGACGAACTTCCAGAATTATTCTGTATATTCATTGGAACTATGTCTATCATTGGACCTAGACCGCAACTGGTTAAAGACATGGTTTTTATGAACGACGAGCAAAGGAAAAGGCATAACGTTAGGCCAGGACTTACTGGTTTAGCGCAGGTTAATGGTAGAAACAATATAACTTGGGAAGAAAAGTTTGAGTGGGATTTAAAATACGTTAAGAAAATAACGCTTTGGCAGGACTTGAAAGTTTTGTTTAACACTGTTTATAAAGTGCTAAAAAGAAGCGACGTCGAAAGGGAAGGAACGGTGTCTGATATCGACTTTGGAGATTATTTGTTAAAAGAGGGCGCGGTTACCGAGGACGAATATGCACAAAAGGTTGCAGAGGCGAAAGAGTTAACGGCTTAAGAAAAATGCGCGCAAGTTAAAAAAGGGGCTCTATTGGAGGAGAAAATGAAGGATATGGGGTTGGTATCAATTGTAATGCCCAATTACAATTGTGAAAAATATATCAAAAAAACGATTCAAAGTGTTTTAGATCAGACTTATCAAAACTGGGAATTATTGTTCGTTGACGATTGCTCTACCGATTCTTCTATAGAAATCGCCAAAAGTTTTGGTGATGAAAGAATCAAGATTTTTGTTAATGAAAAGAATTCGGGTGCGGCTGTATCTAGAAATTATGCGTTGAGAGAAGCAAGGGGTAGATGGATTGCTTTTTTGGATAGCGACGATTTGTGGCATCCAGAAAAAATTGAAAAACAGTTGCTCTTTATGGAAAGTAACGACGTCAAATTTTCGTACACTGACTATATGATAAAGTTGAATGACAAATGGCTTCCTTATGTTTATTACGGACCAAAGGTTGTTAATAAACGCAAGATGAAGAATTATTGTTATTTTTCAACGATAACGGTAATGTATGATAGAGAGCATGTGGGTTTAGTACAGATTGAGTCTGTTAGAAAAAACAACGACTATGCAATGTGGCTAAAGATAGTGGAAAAAGCAAATTGTTATAGATTACCTGAATGTTTGTCTTACTACATAAAACATGATGGTTCAATTTCAAGTGGTAGCAAAATAAAACTAATAAAGCATCACTTCATAATGTGGAGAGTGGCGGAGCACAAAAACGCACTCTCTGCTGCTGTTTTAACTTTGAGAAATTTGTTTTGGGGTTTTATTAAGAAAGCAAAATATAAGAGGAAGGTTAAAAACGAGCAGTACCCTGAATAACGCGTGGTTAATGCATGCAAGTATACGCGACGGTTTGCACTGGAGATAATAATGAACAAAGTGACGATAATCGGGCACTACGGTGGCGGGAAGGTTTTTTTAGACGGACAAACGGTTAAGACAAAAATACTTACGGAAGAACTTTGCCATCAACTGGGTGCGGAACAAGTACGCACAATTGATACTTTTGGCGGGAAAAGGAATTTAATTAAAGCCCCTTTTCAGGTGGTGAAATCGCTTAAACAATCAAAGAACGTTGTGATTTTACCAGCGAGTAATGGGGTGCGAGTTTATTCGCCATTGTTGGTTTTCTTTCGTCGTTTGTTTAAGGGAAGAAAAATTCACTACGTCGTTATAGGCGGGTGGCTTCCCAAATTGCTGCGGTCTAAAAAACGCTTGGAAAAAACTCTCAAAAAGTTTGACGGAATTTACGTGGAAACCAACACTCTTAAAAACGCGTTGGAGGAAAAAGGTTTTAATAACGTAAGCGTAATTCCGAATTGCAAGAAATTAAGCGTTATTAAAGAAGAAGAACTCATTTATTGTGAGGGTGAGCCGTTAAAGTTATGCACATTTTCCCGTGTTATGAAAGAGAAAGGGATAGAAGACGCAGTATATGCTGTCAAACAAGTAAACAAAAAATACGGTAGAGTCGTATACGCTCTTGATATTTATGGGCAGATTGACGGCGGGCAGACTGATTGGTTTGAAGAGTTTTCTAAAGGTTTTCCCGATTTTGTAAATTATTGTGGATTGGTTCCGTTTGATAAGAGCGTTGAAACGTTGAAAGACTATTTCGCACTATTGTTTCCTACTAGGTTTTATACTGAGGGTATACCAGGCACTATAATCGATGCGTATGCTGCGGGTGTTCCGGTAATATCGGCGAAGTGGGAAAGTTTTTCCGATATTGTGGATGAAGGGATAACGGGCTTTGGCTATGCGTTTGGAGATAAGGAAAAACTAAAAGAATTATTGATTGAATTTGCAGAAAAACCTGAAAGAGTCAACAACATTAAAGTAGGGAGTTTGAAAAAAGTTCAAGAGTTCATTCCTGAAAAAGTTGTTGGTGATTTTGTAAAAAAGGCAGAAATATAACATGTGGACAATTTGGAAAAAAATATTGTGGATAATGTACAAGCTAATGGCTTCGTGGTTGCCAGAGAGTCGGCGTTCTCGCTATGCG
>JAZOCA010000069.1:0-3892 GCA_045596285.1 Christensenellaceae bacterium
CTGCTTCAGCCTTTGCTTTAGCTTCTGCTTCAGCCTTTGCCTTAGCTTCCGCTTCAGCCTTTGCTTTAGCTTCCGCTTCAGCTTTCGCCTTAGCTTCTGCTTCGGCCTTTGCTTTAGCTTCTGCTTCAGCCTTTGCCTTAGCTTCCGCTTCAGCCTTTGCTTTAGCTTCCGCTTCAGCCTTTGCTTTAGCTTCTGCTTCAGCCTTTGCCTTAGCTTCCGCTTCAGCCTTTGCTTTAGCTTCCGCTTCAGCCTTTGCTTTAGCTTCCGCTTCAGCTTTCGCCTTAGCTTCTGCTTCGGCTTTCGCTTTAGCTTCCGCTTCGGCCTTTGCCTTAAGTGCTAATTCTTCAGCATTATTATCAACTGCTTGTTCGGTGAGAACTTCCGCTTTATAAAAACAAGCAAGGTGGCAATTTTCGCAAGTAATACCAAGAGATTTACATTTTGCAAGCTTACGTTTTTTAGAACGGTCAGCTGCAACGTGGTTAGATTTATTAAAATTGCTCATAATATATCTCCTTTTTTAGGGATTTATAAAATCCTGTTAAGATAGTCAAACGCCCGCAAAAAAGGGCGTAATGCGCTATTATAATTTTAGTATTTATATTATACATTATATTATAAATAAAGTCAATTGCATTTTGCAAAATAGCGAAGAAAAATATATTAATATAAAAAGAACATTAAAAGATACAAAAAAGCGGGTAAATAGCAACTACGCCTAAAAGAAAGTTGAGTTTTTTTTAAAGTTATTTTATTATTTTAAATGAAAATAATAATCATTAAGGAAATTTTAAACTTCATGGATAAAAAACGGGTAGTTATCGGCATGAGCGGTGGGGTAGATAGTTCGGTCGCCGCGCTTATTTTAAAAAATCAAGGATACGAAGTTATCGGGCTTTTTATGAATAACTGGGAAGAGCAGGACGAAAATGGCTGTTGTACCGCGGAAGAAGATTTTTCCGACGTGCGCCGTGTTTGTGATAAAATAGGTATCCCGTATTACTCCGTTAATTTTTCTAAGGAGTATTTAGATAGGGTTTTTTCTTATTTTATAGAAGAATATTCAAAGGGCAGAACGCCTAATCCAGACGTGTTGTGTAACCGCGAAATCAAGTTCGGGCCCTTCAAAGAATACGCAATGAATATGGGGGCAGATTATATTGCAACTGGGCATTACTGCGGGATTTCCCACGAAAACGGCGTGCATCGCTTGCTAAAAGCAAAAGACCAAAATAAAGACCAAACTTATTTTTTAAATCAATTATCGCAAAGTCAGTTAGATGGAGTTTTGTTTCCCTTGGCCGATTTAGATAAAGGCGAAGTAAGAAAAATTGCAGAAGAAAACGGGCTATACACCGCAACGAAAAAAGATTCCACCGGCATTTGCTTTATAGGCGAAAGAAATTTCAGAGAATTTTTAATGAAGTATATTCCCGCGCGCCCCGGCGATATTAAAACTTACGACGGTAGAACGCTTGGCAAGCATCACGGCTTAATGTATTATACGATAGGTCAAAGAAAGGGGCTTGATATAGGCGGACAAAAGGGCGACGAAGGCAGATGGTTCGTTATTGAAAAAGATTTAAAAAATAACGTTTTATACGTTGCTCACGGGGCGGAAGAAAAACTTTATTCTAAAGGGCTGTATTTAAAAGAGTGTAACTGGATTCCATTTAAAAGGGAAGAAAAAACCTTTAGATGCACGGCAAAATTTAGATACCGTCAGGCAGAACAGGGCGTAACAGTTACTTTTATAGATAAAACCGTTGAAGGTTACACTGTTAAAGTTGATTTCGACGAGCCTCAGCGCGCTATTACTGAAGGGCAGTATTGCGTTTTCTATGACGATACGCAATGCCTGGGCGGCGGCGTTATAGAAGCCGTTATTAAATAATCTAAATTTATAAAGATGGTGGGATTTAGTCTTTTTATGTGTAAATGCGGGTATGTTGCTATTTTGGCAAAATGCTTAATAACCGTGCTATAGGGGCACTTTTAACGTTAAAATTGTAAAAAATGACGAAAATGAAAGGGGATAAATATGCTTATAGATATGCACGCGCATTCTTCGGGGATTAGTAGATGTTGTTTAATCGACGCAGAAAAAGTTGTTCAAGAGGCACTTAGCGCCGGTATGGACGGCATAGTTTTAACTAATCATTACGTAGATTATTATGCAAATGGCGGCAATTACAACGACTTGGCAAAGCGCTATATAAAAGAATATTATTACGCGAAAGAGTGCGGTGAAAAGGTTGGTTGTAAGGTGTTTTTTGGCATAGAAGTTACCATGGAACTTCCTGGAAATCCCCACGTTTTAATTTACGGGGTGTCGCCAGATTTTATTTTAAAACATCCCAAAATCTTTTCTTATTCGCAAGAAAAACTCTATAACGAAGTTATGCTTTGCAACGGATTCGTAGTTCAAGCGCATCCTTTTCGCGGGAACCAAAACAAACTTTTACCGCCTGAGTTTTTAGATGGGGTGGAAGTTAACTGCCACCCATTATACGAATCTACCCACTTGCAACGTTTAACAAAAATTGCAAAAGAAAACGGGCTTACGTTAACTTGTGGTGGGGATTATCATGCAGATACGCATCGCCCTAAATGCGGTGTTTATTTTCCAGATAACATAAAAGATGAAGTAGAACTGGTGGAGTATTTAAAACTTCAAACGAAAATCAAACTTTGTGTGCAAGAAGTAGATCAAACTACCGCAAAGGACGTTCTTTTTGAATTAAAAAAACAAAAGGCGGTTAAAAAATTAGAAGAAAGACTTGCTAACGTTTTAAATTTCTTTAAAATCGGAAATAATTTTCACCCTTCAGAAGATTTACTATTAAAAACATACCAAAGAATTTCAGATAAAGCGTACAACCCTAAAATTAAAGATGACGATTTAAATCTTTTAACCTTGCAAGAGAGAGTTCTTTTTGTAATTTATACCTACGATTATGAAATTCAAAATGGCGGGTTATCTCAATTTTTCGTTAATTCTAGCAGGGAATACGCTCCCTTCGTTAGCGAATATTTGGAAATTTTGGGGGCGAAAGAACACAAAAAGCTTTTTGATGAATTTATTAAAGCTAATTCTATAAACGTTTGCGATTTATCTGCCTTTAAAATGAGAAATGAAGGGGAGTATGATAAACTTTTAAATTTATATCCCTTTGATTCTTTCGATAATGAGTATTCAAAAAAAGAGAAACTTTGCGCTTTGCTTAGCGAATACTCTAAGGCAAATAATTTATAATACGGCTTAAAAAACAAAAATAGCCGATAATCGACTTATAGGCGGGTATTTTATGATTGTTTCACATCAAAAACACATTTCTGCAGAAGCATTGAAAAAACGATACTGCCATATTTGTGGTGAAAAACTTGATAAAAATCCCACAACAAAAATCGTTTCGCCAAAGGATAAAGAAGAATGGTCGAAGTATGAAAGGATGGGGCATTCCCACGTTTTACCTGTTGGCGACATAAAAGTGACAGACTTCTTAACGTTTATATGCCCTAAATGTGGTAATGAAATATCGATATATAAGCAGGCTGTTATTGCTCTTATTCAAAAGAAGTTGAATAAAAACGTTTTATCCGATGAAGAGTTATCCTCTAATTTATCTTGGGCAAATAAAAAATACGAAAAAAGCCAAAAAACTAAAAAAATTATATTTTTTGTCTTTTTTGCTTTGATAGCTATATCGCTTTTGTGTTTAATAATGCTATTTGGTAATCTTTCTTTTGAATTAATGATATAGCACAAAAATGTCTGTTAATTGTGCTATAGCCTTATTTTTATAATAATGTCATAAATTAAAAGACGCGTTTTTGGCAGTTCCTATTAGGGAATTTTTGTTCATAATAAAAGTATAGCACACTATACTTC
>JAZOCA010000070.1:0-10136 GCA_045596285.1 Christensenellaceae bacterium
TCGGCGAAAGAAACGGTATTCACATTATCGACCTTGCGTTAACCGTTGGTCTTATCGAAGATGCTTACAAATTCGTAGTAGAAGCTGTTAAGCAAGACAAGACTGTTTTATTCGTTGGTACGAAGAAACAAGCTCAAGAAGCTATTCAGCAAGAAGCAGAAAGATGCGGTATGTACTACATCAATTCTAGATGGCTTGGTGGTACACTTACCAACTTCAAAACCATTCGTTCAAGAGTAGAAAGACTTAACAAGCTTGACCAAATGGAAAAAATGGGCGATTTCGACCTTCTTCCCAAAAAAGAAGTTATCGCTTTAAAAACTGAAAGAGATAAATTACAAACCAACCTTGGCGGTATCAGAGAAATGAGAACTCTTCCCGGCGTAATGTTCGTAGTTGACCCCAACTGTCAAGATATCGCTGTTAGGGAAGCAAGAAAACTCGGTATCCCCGTTGTTGCTATCACCGATACTAACTGTGATCCCGATATGGTAGATTACGTTATTTCTGGTAATGACGACGCTATCCGCGCAGTTAAACTTTTAGCATCTATCATTGCAGACGCAGTTATCGAAGCTAAACAAGGTGAAGACGCTGTTAAGGCTAACAAAGAAGAAGTTACCAACATGGCTCAAGTAACCGTAACCGCTGAAGAAGTTGCAGTTGAAGACGCTGTTGCTGAAGAAGCAGTTGCTGCTGTTGAAGAAAAAGCAAGCAAGTAATTTAAATAATTATTCTATATTTTATATATTAAGGAGATAAGATTATGAGTTTTACCGCTAAAGACGTTATGACACTTCGTCAAAGAACAGGCGCCGGCATGATGGACTGCAAGAACGCTCTTACAGAAACTAACGGCGATTTCGATAAAGCAATTGACTACCTTCGTGAAAAGGGTATCGCTAAAGCTGCAAAGAAAGCAGGCAGAATCGCTGCTGAAGGTCTTGTAGATAGTTACATTCACATGAACGGTACTATCGGCGTTTTAGTAGAAGTTAACTGCGAAACCGACTTCGTTGCTCGTGGCGATCAATTCAAGGCATTAGTTCACGATATCGCTATGCATATCGCTGCTGCAAAACCCGAATATCTCTGCCCCGAAGAAGTTCCCGCTTCAGTTCTTGAACACGAAAAAGAAATTTTACGCGCTCAAGCTCTTGGAGAAGGTAAGCCCGCTGCTATCGTAGAAAGAATGGTAGAAGGTAGAATTAAAAGCTACTACGAAGATAACTGTTTATTAAATCAAAAGTTCGTTAAAGATCCTTCAAAAACTATCAATCAATTAGTTGTTGAAGCAACCGCTCAAATCGGTGAAAAAATTTCTGTTCGTCGTTTCGTTCGTTTTGAAATGGGCGAAGGTATCGAAAAGAAGAGCGAAAACCTTGCAGACGAAGTAGCAGCACAAGTTGCTAAAATGAAAGCATAATTAATAAAAGAACAAATAAAAAAGCCAAGTTTTAAACTTGGCTTTTTGTTTTTTATTTTTTTGCTTTGTTGCTGATAATCGACCTATAGATAGGTTTTTTATGTGATTATTTAAGTAAATAATCTTTAATTTCGGCTAAACTTTTTGCCGTGAAGGTAATACTTAATCCCTTGTTGTTTTGCGCGTTATCTAAGTTTAGCCAAATACAATCTAAGCCGGCGTTGTTCGCCCCTTGAATATCGCTTGAAAGAGAATCCCCTATAACTATCGCTTTTTGGTGGGAATAGTTTGGGATTTTTTGTGCAACTAAATCAAAAAAGAGTTTTTGGGGTTTTGAAACGTTCATTTGTTCAGATATAAAAACTTCGTCTAAATAGGGAAGTATGGGGGAATCTTTTAGCCTGCCCATTTGAACTTTTGTTACGCCGTTAGTAATTATATAAATTCTTTTTCCTGCAGATTTTAAATCTTTTAAAAGTGGCAACGCGTCGTCGAAGAGTATGCTTTTTTTAGAAAGTGCGTCAAGATAATCTTCGTTCATTTTTTCAGCGTTTGCTTCAACGTTTATCGCTTGTAAAAATTGCGCAAAACGCCTTACAACTATCTCTTCTTTTTTAAAAAGCCCTTTTTCTAAAGCTTCCCAGTTTTGATGGTTGATTTTTTTATAAAGTTCAAAATTTTCTTCGGTGGGTGTAACGCCATATTTAGGCGCTATTTCAAAAAACGCAAGTTTTTCTGAAGCGTCAAAATCAAAAAGGGTGCGATCTGCATCAAATAATAAAATATCGTAACTCATAAATATATTTTACCATAATCAAAGATCAAAATCAACCTTAAAAGGGTTATCTGTAGTTTTTACTGTTTACCTTTACGTTATAATCGGCTAAACGTATAATATCATCTTTGAAAGAATAATAGTGTTTGCTTTGAGTTTGATAAAGCAACTCTTTAAGTCCAAAAAGATCGCAGTTTTTTTCACGACTTAAGGCAATTAATTCGTTTATGTCTTCAGTTGTTTTTTTGCTAAGCGCATCTAATTCTTTATTTGTTAGTTTTAGCGGATTTTCTCCAACGTTATTTTGTGAATTTTCTTTTTCGCATGTCAGCGTTAAAGTTATATCAACAACGGGCTTGCCGTTATTTATTTTTAACTTTAATTTGGATTTGTTTGTAACTAGCGAAATTAAGGTTTGGGTTTGTTTACCGTCTTTTTCTATGTTAACAGGGATAAACGCTTCTTTGATTTCTTTGGTTAAAAGATTGTAACAATGCGTTTGTTCGCGGTTTAAGGTCAAGCAATATTTGTTATCTTGAATAAAAATAGTGGAACTCGCTTCAAATAAATAGGGTTTGTTTTGTCCTGCTCCGTTAGAACTTCCATTTTCAGCCCCACCGCCAGAACTTGAAGAAGACCCATCTCCGCTTGCAAGTAGGGTAGGGTAATTTAAACTTTGCGAATTTTGTGAACCTTGCCCGCTTGATGAATCTCCCTTTTGTTTATCGTCAGTTTGAATTCCCTTTACTATCGGCATATAACATAGGGCAGACGGAGAGCGCGCCTGAGCGCAAAATTTTCTAACGTCTAAAACGAGCACAGAACTAGACCTATCTAAATTGCGAAGCAATATTTTTTGCAAGGCGAATGAAGAGATGAAGTCGAGCGGTGTGGTCATTGCCAAAACTTCCTTCGCCTTTTTTTCACAGCAGGCAATAACCGCAGAGTTTTGAAAGCGCGACGAAGTTAAAAGGTAATCTACAATAGGCATAAAATCATCTTTTACTAACTCTTCATCTAAAAGTATTAGGTTGCAAAAGGTGAGTTTGGGATACCACCCAGTTTGAAGGGATAGGTTTTCAAGCGCGCCGTAAAGAGTTTTATCTTTTGCAGAAATTAGCGCGTCGCTATTGCTGATGTTTTGATTAGATGCTTGCGGCAGGGCAACTTGAACGGTTACTTCAAGTTGCTCCCCCTGTTTGTCTATTCCCATCGCAACGATAATAGCGGTTTTTTCTATATTTATAAGTTGAAAGTCGTTTGTAAAAAAGGCAACCGCGCAAAAGGCGAAAAGAATAAGCAGGATTTTAGATTTTTTGAACTTCACGTTTTTTGCCTCCTAGTGCGAGTAATGGTAAAATATATCCGCATATTACAAATAGCGGTGTAAAGTATTTAAGGCTAAAATCAAAGGATAGTTGATATTTTGCCGAAAATAATAAACAAGCGGTAAGCAAAATTATGCAAACTATGATAGATGGATATATTCTGTTTTTAAAGTTGAAACAAAAGGTTAAACATTCGGTTGAAAGTGCAAAAGGCAAAGATATTGCCATCGTAGAAGAAACCGAAAGCAAAAATAGAGCTATATAGTCGAATCTGCCTACGTTTACAAGTGTTACGCCGAATATGCTAATAGAACTTAGTGCGAGTTTTTGCGTACTTGAAACGGTGTAAAATATCGAGTAAAAAACCACAAAGAAAATAAGAACGGTTAAAAAACTTATAATAAGTGAAACCGCAAACCTTTTAAAATCTCCTTTTTTTTGTTCAAAATACCCCAAAAAGAACATTAAATAAATTCCATCTGAAAACCACGAAAGTGCGTTTAATGCGCATATAGGGGCACTTTTATTTGTAAATGCGAATAATGGAAGTAAGTTTTTTAGTTTTAACGTGGGAATAGATAAAAGAATTATTAACCCAAGCCCTATGGCACTTATTCCTAAACATATTCCGCTTGCTCTGCCAAAAGTTTTAAAGCCCTTTAGGCAAAGATAGAATATAATTATAAAAACGGGGTAAAAAACGGGGGCTTGGGGTAGTGTTTCGTAAAAGGCGTTTTCAATTAATTCTTTTTGTTCTATAAGTGGAATAAAGCCCTTTAGTAAGAAGTATACGGCGTAGATAAAAAATATAAACTTGGCAAAAAAATTGCCGTACGTATCGCTTAAAATTTGACCAAAACTTTTATTATGATGTTTTTTTACTGCAATTAGGCAAATTAATAAAATTAAAAAATCAAGCGCAAAAAGTATTACAATCGGTTGCCACAACTTTTCTTTGCACAAGCTTGCAAAATAAGAAGGGGCTGTAACGAATTTAATAAGCGGAAGAATGCCTATAAAAAGAGCGCAAATTTGCTTACACTTAATTTGATTTTTCATTTTCGTTCTCCTTAATTTTCATTCTCGTTTCGTTTTTACTCTTTAAACTCTTTGGACGTTTTTTCATATTAGATAAATAATCTATGGTTAAACCGTCTTTTAAGTCTTTTCTAAGTAACGGCGCATAAGGGGATAGAATAGGCGTGTTATAGTTTTCAAGAGAGCATAAATATATTATAAGAAAACAAGATAAAAGTATTATTCCATATCCACCAACACTACCTGCAACGATTAAATAAACAAGGCGAATCACGCTCATACTGTCAACCAGTTCAGGCGCAGTATATAACCCTATTCCAGAAAGAGCCATTATCATAATGGTTGGGGTAGAAACAATGCCCGCTTTAACAGCGGTATCGCCAAGAACTAATGCACCCACGATAGAAAGCACCATTCCAACGTATTTAGGCATTCTAACGCTTGCTTCGTTAAGAATTTCAAATATCAAAAGGGTAAAGAATATTTCAAAACTTGGCGAAAGTGGTATGCCTTTTATGCTGTTTACAATAGTTAGTAAAAAATTGAGTGGAATTATTTGTAGGTGAAAAAGTTGAGCAGAAAGAAATACTGTGGGTAAAAAAATCGCAATAAGAAGTGAAATAATTCTTATAACTCTTTGCATATTAGCGCGATAATTGTTGGTAAAATAGTCTTCTGAACTTTGCAGGTCTTCAATCAGCAAATATGGTACGGTTAGTGCTATCGGCGAACCGTCAACAATTATTCCTATTCTTCCCTCAAGCATTTTTTGCACGAAAATATCGGGCTTTTCAGTTGTTCCGTTCTGCTTGAAAAGAGAAGCTTTTCTTTCGCTTATTAGTTTTGCTATATAAGAACTATCTGCAATACCATCTATATTTATATTTTTTAACCTATCTAATAAACTGTTAACAGTCTTTTCGCTTGCAATAGATGATATATAACAAACGCAAACGGTGGTTTTGCTATATTTGCCCACTTCGTTGTTGATAACGGTAAAATCGGGGCTTTTTATTCGCCGTCTAATTAAACTTAAATTTATCTTCAAACTTTCGGTAAAACCTTCGCGCGGGCCACGCACAACGGTTGCGGTTGGCGGTTCGGTAATGGCGCGCGTTTGATAGTTTAAAAAATCGCAAGAAAGAAAAAAACTTTCTCCGTCGCAAAAAAGCAAGGCTTGCCCAGATAGTAGATTAGTAATGCCTTCGTTTATATCATCTATTTTTTTTACGTTTGCGATTTCTACCTGTTTATATATTTCGTCTAAATTTTTCAGTTTAAAAGTTAGAATAGGGCGTAATAGAAGTTCGCCTATTTGTTCTTTTTGAGTTAAAGTGTCTACGTAAACAACGCAGAATTCCTTGTTGGAACGAAAGTTATAATATACGATATCGTCTGCCTTAAGCACGTTTTTTAAAGTAGATATATTTTTATTTAAATTAGAAGTTAATTTCATATTAAAAAGTATGTTTAGTCTTTTTAAAAATATGTAAAAGTATGGCTATAGGTCGATTATCGGCTTATTTTATTTAATTTGTTTAGTTAATTCGTTTTATTTGTGTGCAAAAAAAACGGACCTACCTTTAAAGGTAAATCCGTTTGCGTAATAATATTCGATTATCTTATAGGCATTCTTCCGCTTTGCCAGCACAACCTAAAACGTTAATAAGTTTGTGGCGAACAACTTCTTTGATATTTGCTCTTGCAGGTTTTAAATATTCTCTGGGGTCGAATTTATCGGGATGTTCAGAGAAGAATTTTCTAACCGTACCGGTCATTGCAAGACGTAAGTCAGAGTCGATATTGATTTTGCATACAGCAAGTCTTGCAGCTTCGCGAAGTTGATCTTCGGGAACACCGATTGCGTTAGGCATCTTACCGCCGAATTGGTTAACCATTGCAACGTATTCTTGAGGAACTGATGAAGAACCGTGAAGTACGATGGGGAAGTTGCCAAGTCTTCTTGAAACGTCTTCTAAAATATCGAAGCGAAGAGCAGGGGGAACTAAAATACCCTTTTCGTTAACAGTGCATTGATCGGGAGTAAACTTGTATGCGCCGTGTGAAGTACCGATAGCGATAGCAAGTGAATCTACGCCAGTTCTCTTAACGAATTCTTCAACTTCTTCAGGTCTTGTGTAAGAACCAACGGCGTGGCTAACTTCATCTTCAATACCTGCTAAAGTGCCAAGTTCGCCTTCAACGGTAACACCGTGAGCGTGAGCGTACTCAACAACTTTTTTGGTTAAAGCGATATTGTCTTCAAAAGAATGTGAAGAACCGTCTATCATAACTGAACTAAATCCGCCGTCGATACATGCTTTGCAAGTTTCGAAGTCAGGACCGTGGTCAAGGTGAAGAGCGATGGGGATTTCAGGACATTCAAGAACTGCTGCTTCAACTAATTTAACTAAGTAAGTGTGGTTAGCGTAAGCGCGAGCGCCCTTTGATACCTGTAAAATAACAGGGGCTTTTTCTTCTTTACAAGCTTCTGTGATTGCTTGTACGATTTCCATATTGTTGACGTTAAAAGCACCGATAGCATATTTGCCTTCGAAAGCTTTTTCAAACATCTTTTTCGTTGATACTAAAGGCATTGGTATAATCCTCCGTAAATTTATTATTTAACACTTTAAGTATATACTATTTTTAAGTTATTTGCAAACGCTTTTTAATTTTTTTTGCAAATTGTAAAAAATTTTGTGCAAAAGTGTTGCCGAATTCAAAAATGTGTGTTATTATATAGGTAGTTAAATTACTGAACTAATGCCAACGCAAGTTGCCGGAAGGAAAGTAAAAGTATTGTTATCCGCCTTTGGTTTTCCCATTTTTCGTAAACCGTAAGCCGGTGATTTGTTTTTGCCTTTTTTTTAAGGCGTAAATTTCGTTCTTTAATAAGGAGAAAAAATATGAAACTGGGCTTTGTTGGAATAATTATTGAAGGAGATCGTGCGGTTGCTTCTTCAGTTCAGTCTATTTTAGCCGAATACGGCGATTTAATCGTTGGCAGAATGGGCTTGCCCGATAACGTTAACAACGTGTTTATGATTACCGTTGGCGTTAAAGGCAGTCAAGAAAGAATTTCTGCTTTAAGCGGTAAACTCGGTAGAATTAAAGGGGTTAAAGTTAAATCCGCCGTTAGTGATTTAAACGTTGAATAAAAATCTCCAAATAGCCGATAATCGACTTATACGGGGCTTTTTAAAATAGATTTAGATTATAATAAGGAGAATAGTTATGAAACTTATCAAGAAATTATTACTACTTGTACTCGCGTTATCGTTCGCTTTCTCTGTGGGATGTACAAATAAAGATCCTCTTGAAAAAGATGTACTTACCTTCGTTGCTCCAGACGGCGCTCCCGCGCTTTCTATAGCGAAGTTTATTGAAGATAAAGAAGATTTCGATTTTTCACTAGCCAAATTTGAATATAGCGTAGTGGCTTCTAGCAATATCGCTTCCTATATGCAACAGGGCAAAGCAGACTTTATGATAATGCCGATTAACGCAGCGTCTAAACTTTACAAGGCAAATGCAAGCGATCCTTATAAAATGGTTGCCGTAATTACTCATGGTAATTTATATTTAATGTCTAGCGATCAAACTAACAGTTTAGAAGATCTTAAGGGTAAAGTGGTTGGCCTAATCGGTCAAGGTTTAGTTCCCGATTTAACTTTTAAAGCGGTTTTATCAGACAACGGTTTATTAGGCGACGTAGTTACGGGCGATACCCCTACGGAAGGCAAAATTACGTTAAGATATTTTGCGCAAGCGCCCGATATGATTCCCCTTTTAAAGCAAGGTCAATTAAGCGTTGGGCTTCTTCCCGAACCTGCTTGCACTAATTTAACTAAGATGGCAAGCGAAAAAACTTGGACTAGACTTGACGTTCAAGAACTTTACGACGGACAAAGCAAGGCTTACCCTCAAGCGGTGCTAATGGTAAAATCAAGCGTTTACGATAAATATAAAAATCAGATAGCAGAAATGAAAGAATATTTTGATGCAAACGTTACTTGGGTTAAAGAAAATACCGAAGTTGCAGTTAACGCGATTAACGGTGCCTTAGAAGAAGGCGCTACCCCCAGTTTAGTTGCAAAAAATATAGATGCAAACGTAGTTAATAACTGCAAAATTTACTTTGAAATTTCTTCAGACGCTAAACTTTCAGTACAAAATTATTTAGCGAAAATCATAGCGGTAAACGCGCAATCTGCAAAAGCAGTAGGGGATGATTTCTTCGCTTAATACCTAAGTGAGTTAAAATGAAAAAAACAAACGACCTACTAAATATTATACTACCTATTATAACCCTTTTGGCGCTACTTGTTTTTTGGCAGGTGGCGAGCGTTATAATAGGTAGCGAATATATTTTACCAAGCCTTTCGCAAACGGCAGTCGCGCTTTTTAATTTGTTCAAAAGCGGGGAGTTTTATATTGCCCTTTCTTTTACGCTTATTAGAAGTTTAATTGCTTTTGCGTTATCTTTTGTGGTTGCATTTTTTCTTGCTTTCGCAGTTTATAAACGCCCACTCGTGGCTAAAATCGTTAATCCTATAATAAGCGTTATAAGGGCGTTACCAACTATTGCCGTGATTTTGTTACTGCTTTTTTGGACGAATTCTAAAGTCGCGCCGATTATAGTTACTATGCTCGTTGTTCTTCCCACCGCTTATACGAATCTTTCAAATGCTTTTGAAGAAATAGAAAAGGGTGCGGTAGAAGCAAGTCGAGTGGATGGAGCTAATGAAAAACAAGTTTTTTCATTTATAGTTTTTCCGCAAATCGCGCCTGCTTTTTATAAGGCGGTAGGTAGCGGTATATCGCTTAATTTTAAATTGATGGTTGCTGCTGAAGTTTTGGCGCAAACGGCAAAATCGCTTGGATACTTATTAAACACATCTAAGGTCTACTTTGAAATTGCACAAATGATGGCTTTGGTTCTTGTGTCGGTTGTGTTTGGCGTTATCTTTGAACAAATATTTAATAGAATTTCTTTTAAAGCGGGCGCTTGGCGATAAAAATTAACTAAAAAGTCTTACTTGAAAATTTTCAGGTGGGGCTTTTTTTATTTTTTTTGTATATATTTTAAACGTAGTGTTCATAATTTAATTACCATCTTTAATTAGGTGAATCATAAAATAATAACGGGGTAATTTTAGTATATGAACGGCGAGTTTAACATCATTAAAAGGGGGGAATTATATTACGCAGATTTAAGCCCTGTTATCGGTAGCGAGCAAGGTGGCGTTCGCCCCGTTTTAGTCGTTCAAAACGACGTGGGTAATCGCTATAGCCCAACCGTTATTGCCGCCGCCGTTACCAGTAAACTAAATAAAGCGCGTCTCCCCACTCATATAGAGCTTTCCGCAAGTGTTTACGGACTTAGTAAAGATAGCGTCGTTTTACTTGAACAAATTCGCACCATAGATAAGCGCAGATTAAAGGATAAAATAGGCGTTTTATCAGAGCAAATGATGATGCGAGTAGACGATGCATTATTGATTAGCTTAGGTTTTTCTAAGCAGTATTTAGAGATAAAAAAAGCATAAAAAAATATAACCGCGTT
>JAZOCA010000071.1:0-38978 GCA_045596285.1 Christensenellaceae bacterium
TGTATATCACCAAGGCGAAAGCCTTGTATATCATCATTGCGAAAGAAGATACAGCCTACGGCTGATGATATACACCTTCGGTGATGATATCCACGACTGCGTCGTGATGATATACCATTGCTTTCGCAATGGATAAAAAAAATCGACAAGTCGAAACTTGTCGAATTTTTTGGTGGAGATGGGCGGAGTTGAATTCTTGTATTTTGCAAAGCAAACTTCCTAAACTCTTGCTTTATGCTTTGCAAAATTCGGCGGTCAACCGCTAAAAACAGTGGGTGTCCACTGTTTTCTTTACGCTTTCGTTCAACTCCTTCCTTCATGCTTTTCTAGCAAAAAAGAAAAATGCGCTTTTCTTAGCGCTTTTTCTTTTTTGGTGGAGATGGGCGGAGTTGAACCGCCGTGTTGCATACAGCCCCAAAAGTCTTCTACATACTTATTCGGCTAAAAATCTTGATTCGAAGCAATTAACCGACGAACAACCCGAATCACAGCCGGCTAAATTCCGCTTTATCGCCACCGACCGAACTATAAAGCCGTTCACCACGTTAATGATGCCCTATCCCTGCTCCGTGGTATAACAAGGTAGAACAACTGCTTTAATTAAGCAGCAAATGCGTAATTGTTGTTAGCATTTAATTTTAAAAATTTTCCGTATTTTAACGCAGCTACGGTCTGCGGTATGCTTATACTTTCCAAACCGTGTACAGTCGAAACCGAAACACCCCCATGGAAATATTAAATTATTAAATAGGCAACAAAAGTTGCATCAATATTATTTTATCACATTTGCGCCCGAAAAGCACCTAATTTTACCTTTGGGCGCAAATATTTTTTTATTACCTTAAAAATATGTGATTAAATTTACCGCAACGGGCATTAAATATATCATTAAAATAACTATAACGCCAAGAGCAAAAGTCAAATAAACGCAAGGCTTGTTTAAAAACCGAAATTTTTCGTTAACCTTCTTTTCAAAGATTAAATAAAGAACAAAAGAGCAAACCCCTATCGTAAAAATCACCAACGATAGAATAAATCCCCTTGGTAAAAAATCAACAATAACGTTATTTTCGCCTTCTTGCAGTTCTATTGCCAAAAATCCGTTAAGATTAAAAGTTTGCGCCTTTTTGCCGTTTATTTTAACCCTATAGCCTTCATCATAAGCAAAACTCGTGAACAACGCCTTGCCTTTTTCTGCCGTTATTTTGCCGTAAAGTTTATCTTTTATAACGGTAAAATCTCCACCTATAACGCCGTTAACGGCACTTTCAAGTAAATCGTTATCAATTGTGAACAACCCAAAAGAATTAGCGTATACGTCCTTTTTAACGCCAACTTCAACGGTCACCGTGCAATCGGTATAATTTCCTAAATAAACAATACCGTTGGTAGACTGAGTTGGAAATTCATAATATCTTTTAACGGTTACTCCGTTACGCCTTGAAACTATTGATTTTATTGCGCCGTCGGTATGCTCTCTTAAAGAATTAGAATATTCGTCGAAACAATCGAAGTATAAAGACTTAGTCCCCGTAACGTTTATAGTATACCTTAAGTAACCGGTATCTAAATTATTTTGCAAAATAAGATGTGTTTTTGCTTTCGATTCTTCGCTTCCGCTAATATCTTGAATATTAGAAGAAGATGAATATAAATATTCTTTGTATAGTCCGCTAGTACCCGTTAGTCTTGTAAAAAGTTCATCTTGAATTTCCCAACGCTCTAAAGATGAATCTGCTTGATTTTTACCATCTTTTTCTATTATAAATGCAGTTGGAAATAAAAGTTCGTTTTCCGCAACGTAAAAATGCTCCGTTTTATATTTTGCGTTTGACGAAGAATAGGATACAATGTATTTATGGCGAACTAATGCGTCTGTAAATATCGTACCGCCGTTAGTGCCGACTTCCATCCAGTAAGAAGAATAACCAAGTTGTTTAGCGGTAAGCATATAACTTTCACGGTTTAATGAAGTATAATGACTTAAACTGTTATACCCCATCGCGCCCACGTTGTTAACGTCTATATATTTACCATCTAATTTCAACCTATAAAAATCGTCGTCTTCAATAAGATTTTCTAACTCTAACGCCCTTTGATAACTGCCGTAATCGTTTGCCGGCGCTACCATATAAACGTTGGAACTAAAGCCCGCTTCAGATATACAAAGTAGGGCTATAAGCGCGTAAATCGCTATTTTGTGCACTAATTTATAGTGCGCTACAACGTACGTTATCGCAACGAAAACAAATGGTATAAAATAGTAAACAAACAATTTACTAAGCGATTCATTATTACCCCAAAGCGTTTTAGAATAATTTGTTAAAACTTCTTTAAAAGAATGGTAATACTTAGTTGTAAAGGATGCAAATGCAACGCCAAATGCAACCACCACGCAAGAAATAATAAGTTTTATAAATTCTTTTTGTTTGCGTTCTTCACCCTTTTGTTTAGTTAAATTAGTAATTCCTTTAACCGCCAAAGTAAGCCCAAGAGCAACGGTTATAAAACCGTAGCGCGTGGGAAAAGACATATAGTCGTAAGTTTGCCAAGCCGCAGCAACAGGCTCGATAAATACGGGAATTAACGTAAGTGCAAAAAGTATATCTAAATAATCAAAGTGCTTTCTTCTTAGAATATCAACGATAAAAGGCGCGAATATCAAAAGGCAAAAGAAGGTAGGCAACGACGTTTGAGTAGGCGGGAAAAATCCGCTTTCAGAAAGTGCTTGAATAATACTTCCACCGCGCATAGATTGTAAATACTGCAAAAAGCACGGAAGCAAAACAATTGTTGCCATTAGCGCGGAAATAAGCGAACTAATAATAAACTTTTTTGCAAAAAGGTCGCGTTTTTCTTTATGCGTTATTAAAAATACTGCGCCGTATAAACAAACGAATAAGACCACCGCCCACGCTAAATAAAAGTGAAACAGCACGCATAAAAATAAAGAAATAACGTATAGCGCGGGGCTTTTATCTTCGCCTATCTTTTTAAGCCCTATAAGTAAAAGAGGAAAAACGTATGCGGTGTCAAGCCAAGAAAGAATTTGGTAATACATCATTGCCCAACCCGAAAATGCGTAAGTGACACTAATTAAAAGAACTATTATCGGGCTTGCGTTCTTTATTTCACTTTTAAGCCAAAAAGCAAAAGTAGTACCCGCCATGGCAAGTTTTAAAACGACCATTAAGTTTACGGCAAGAGCCATTTCGCTCTTTTCAAAAAAGGCAACAAGATAAGTAAACGGGCTAGATAAATTAAAAAAGTAAACGCCGTAAAAATTCATTCCGCCCGCATTTTCAAGCGATAACCAGAAATCACTTTTTCCACTTAAAACGTCTTTAAAATCGCATAAAAGCGGAATAGTTTGCTGATTCATATCGCACCAAGAAATAGAAAGCGTTCCAAACGGATATATATTATTCAGTTTAAAAATGACCGCAAATACAAGTAGCACGAAAAAGAATGATATCAGCGGATAACAGTTCTTCAATGTTTTCATCATTAATACTTTTTAATTTCCCTTTCTACGCTTCTTTTAATATCTCTATCCATTAAAGTTTGTTTTTTATCGTAAGTGTGTTTACCTTTACAAAGACCAACTTCTATTTTTACAAGGGCATCTTTATAATACAGTTTTAAAGGTACGATAGTAAAACCCTTTTCAGATGACTTTTGAAAGAGTTTGCGGATTTCGCTTTTATGCATAAGCAATCTTCTATCTCTTTTTGCTTCGCGAATATTATACGCGCCAGATTTATCGTAAACGGAAATATGCATATTCTTCACGAATACGCTTCCGTTAGATATCGCGCAAAAAGCGTCGTTTAAATTCACGTTACCAAGACGAATGGACTTAACTTCCCCACCGTCTAAAGAAATGCCCGCTTCATAAGTATCCACTATAAAATACTCGTGGCGAGCGTTTCTATTTTCACAAATCACTTTCATATTTTTACCCAAAAATAGTTAATTTCATGTTATAAATTAGCCGATAATCGACTTATAGGCTTACTTTTGTTTAAATTTACCTATTAAGTCAAAAGTTATTTTTCCACTTTGAATATCACACCCAACAAGCCTTACGAATACCGTTTGACCAAGCGAAAAAGAGTGCTTATTGTTCTTTAACGTAAAACTTTCTTCGTAAAATTCATAATTTCCTTTCGGCAAAGTTTCAAGCGGAACTAAACCTTCTACTGCATTTTCTAACCTTACGAAAAAGCCGAAAGAAGTAACACCACTTATTATACCTTCGAACAAGTCGCCTATAAACTGTTCCATAAATTCACATATATACAAATCGTCTACGTCGCGTTCAATAAGTTCCGCCTTTTTTTCCGTAGTTGAACAATTATCTGCGATTTCATAAATTTTAGGCAAATATTCATCTATCACTTCGCCAACTCTTCCTTCTATTATCCCCTTTAAAATTCTATGAACCGTTAAATCTGGATATCTTCTTATAGGAGAAGTAAAATGGCAGTAACAGTTTTCATTTAGGCCAAAATGACCTTCGTTTTCAGGCGAATATACCGCCTTTTGCATTGATCTTAACATTACGTCGCTAACGACGCCTTTTAGCGGATTATCTTCTAAAGAATTTAAAATCTTTTGATAATCCATAGGAAACTGTAATTTTTGCGGAACGGGAAGAGCGCAAGCAGATAAAAACTTTTTAAGAGAAAGAACCTTTTCGCTATCCGGTTTGCCATGCACCCTATATATACAGGGAAGTTCGGCGTAATAAATAAACTCTGCAACGGCAACGTTAGCAGAAATCATAAATTGCTCTATAAGCCTTTCAGAAAGCAATCCTTCTCTTTTTTCAACCACTAATTCACCATCTTCAAAGGTGATCTTACATTCTTCAACACCAAGGTCTACGCTACCCTTTTTATCTCTTAACGCAAGCATTTTTTGCATGAGTTCAAGCCCGCATTTAAGCATGGGCACAACTTCTTTATACTCTTTAACTAAAAGAGCGTCATCATCAAAAATCCCCTGCACTTTTTTGTAAGTTAATCGATAATTAGACTTGATAATCGACTTATAGAAGGACTTTTGTTGCATTATACCGTTATCGTCAAACAACATAACAACAGATAAAGCAAGCCTTTCTTCATTCGGTTTTAAAGAACACACGCCGTTAGAAAGTTTTTCGGGAAGCATGGGAAAAACCTTACCTGGTATATAAATACTCGTTCCCCTTTTATAAGCTTCTATATCTATTTTGCTACCTTCTTTAACAAAAGCGGAAACGTCTGCAATATGCACGTAAAGAAGATAGCCGTCTTTTGTTTTTTCGATAGAAATCGCATCGTCGAAGTCTTTTGCGTCATCCCCATCGATAGTAACGGTTAATAAGTTTGTGTAATCTACACGCTGATTTCTTTCTTCTTTGCTAATTTCTTCGCTTATGCCATTTGCTTCGGATAATACTTTTTGCGAAAATTCAAGTGGAACGTCCGCCTTAATTAATACGCTTTTTACCTGTGTTTCAACGTCAAATGGGCTACCTAAAATATCCGTAATAAGCCCGTTTGGGTTTCCGCTTAAAGGGTAAGAAAGTATTTTTACCGCTACCTTTTGCCCTGTTTGCGCATTCATTGTTCTACCCTTTCCAACGTAGATATCGCTACCAAAACCGCTATCATCTGGGCGAACAAAACCGTAGCCTTTTTCGGCAAAAAACACCCCAGTAAGTCGATTAACGCCCCTTTCAAGTATTTTTACAACTTCGGCTTCATCACTACTTCCGCCCTTAAAAGCGGTTTTTTTAACCAAGACTTTATCCCCTTGATAAGCGCCGTTTAAATACTTAGGCGGAATGAATAAATCCGCTTCTCCGTCCGTTCTTATCAAGAAAGCAAATCCGCGTTCGTGGCGTTTAACCTTGCCTTCTATAAGATTAGAATACTGAGGCAAAAAGAATTTAGAAGAATATTCAATTATAACCTTATCTTTTTCCATTTCGCTTAAAACGTCTAAAAGGGCCTGTTTTTCGGGTGAAGAAGTTAAACTTAACTTCTTACAAATAGAACGAAAAGAAACCCCATCGAACTTAGCGACGGATAAAAGTTCTAAAATAAACTCTTTAATTTTCATAAAAACAATTCAAACGGAATAAAAAAAGCGACTTAAATAAGTCGCTTTTGTTTTGTTAATATCAACCAACCTTAAGTAACATCTGGATGAGATAGAAACCAATCATTAATACTACTAAAAGGAAAACGCAAATAACGGTTAAAATTTTAAGTTTGCTTTCGATAGTTTTAGATTTATTTTTACCGTAGAAGGTATCTGAAGAGCCGTTTAAAGCATTGATACCATTAGAGTTACCGGGTTGCATCATTACGACTATAACAATAAATATAGCGCAAAGAACTGATAATACAATACAAGCAACACTTACTGCTTGATATAATTCAAATGATACTAAAAGGTTATTCAACAGTTGTTCCATTTTATACTCCGTTTGCGAAACTCCGCATTATACTTTTTTACCTATGAATTATATCATACCGCAAAATTTATTACAAGTGTTTTCGCAATCATTTTTGTATTTTTTTATTATTTTTATTCTTTTTTTGTGGAAATTTTCTCTTTTTAACCATTATAGGCTAAAGATTTGCAAATTATTTAACAATTAAAGACTTACCCGTCATTTCAGCAGGAATCTCTTCGCCCATAACTTCAAGCAAGGTAGGAGCAATATCTGCTAAAATACCACCTTCACGCAAAGTTACGCCTTTAAACTGTTCGCTTACCAAAATAAAGGGAACTACGTTAGTCGTATGAGCGGTAAATGGCTTGCCGTTTTCGTCGAACATCTTATCTGCGTTGCCGTGGTCTGCCGTGATAAGCGCGCTACCGCCTTTTGCAAGAACTGCGCTAACGATTTTATCCATACATTCTTCAACCGTTTTAACTGCCTTAACAGCCGCTTCAAATACACCGGTATGACCAACCATATCGCAGTTTGCATAGTTTAAAATAATAACGTCGTACTTATCGTTTTCGATTTCATTTAAAACTTTTTCAGTAACTTCGTATGCACTCATTTCGGGTTGAAGGTCGTAAGTTGCAACCTTTGGTGACGCGATTAAAATTCTATCTTCAAGTGCGGTGGGCGCTTCTACGCTACCGTTAAAGAAGAATGTTACGTGCGCGTACTTTTCGGTTTCGGCAATCTTTAAATGTTTGTGACCTTTTTTAGAAAGGTATTCACTTAAAGTGTTTGCATAGTTTTGTTTGCCGAATGCGATAGTAACGTTGGTAAAAGTCGCGTCGTATTGAGTAAAGCAAACGTATAAGGGATTTAAGAAGCCCGTTTTTCTTTCAAAACCGCTAAATTCGGGTTCTGAAAAAGCCCTTGTAATTTCACGCGCGCGGTCGGGGCGGAAGTTAAAGAATATAATGCTATCGCCTTCTTCAATAAGCCCTACGGGAGCGCCGTTTTTATATACTTTAGTGGGAAGAACGAATTCATCCGTTACGCCCGCTTTGTAACTTTCTTCAATAGCTTCTGCTGCATCTAAAGTCTTTTCACCTGCGCCAGTAGTTAAACAGTCGTATGCTTTTTCTACGCGTTCCCAACGATTATCACGATCCATTGCGTAATATCTGCCGGAAACAGTTGCAATAGTTCCAACGCCGATTTGGTCAATATTTTCTTGCAACGCTCTAACAAAATTTGCACCAGAAGTGGGAGAAACGTCACGCCCATCCAAGAAACAATGAACGTAAACTTCGCTTAAACCGCGTTCTTTAGCCATTTTTAAAAGGGCGTAAAGATGAGTATTGTGGCTGTGAACGCCACCATCAGAAAGTAAGCCGTAAAGGTGCAATTTCTTACCCGATTGTTTAGCGCTGTCCATAGCCTTGATTAAAGCGGGATTAGCGAAAAATTCACCGCTACCGATTTCGTAGGTAATTCTTGAAAGTTCTTGGCGAATAATTCTACCAGCACCGATATTTAAGTGACCTACTTCACTATTGCCCATTTGCCCGTCTGGAAGACCTACGTCTTCACCGCTTGCGCCGAGCACCGTGTGAGGATACTTTTGTTGTAAAGCGTTAATAACGCCCGCGTTAGCATATGCGATAGCGTTACTTGCGTTGTTTTCATTAATTCCGTAACCGTCCATAATAAATAGACAAACGGGTTTAGTTTTCATTATTAAAACTCCTTAAATGTTTAAAATAAAGTTGCGTATATAACGCCCTTTTGCGTAATACAAAAGGGCGTAAAACTATTGATAATCGTGTTATAGCGCGATTTATGAATTACTTATTGTAATTAACAACTTGCGCAAAATCAGGTGCTTTAAGTGAAGCGCCACCGATTAAACCACCGTCTATTTCAGGTTGAGCCATAAGTTCTTTAGCGTTAGAACCTTTCATGCTACCGCCGTATTGAATGCGAACTGCAGCAGCGCATTTGGGGCAAAATACTTCTGCTAAAGTATTTCTGATAAAACCTATGGTTTCGTTTGCTTGTTCGCTAGTAGCGGTTTTACCGGTACCGATAGCCCAAACGGGTTCGTAAGCGATAACGAGTTTAGTTAAATCTTCAACGCCCTTTAATCCTTCTACAACTTGACGGCGTAAAACTTCTTCGGTTTTACCGGTTTCTCTTTCTTCTAAAGTTTCACCGATACAAACGATGGGAATAAGCCCTTTGTTTAAAGCAGTTAAAGTTCTTTTATTAACGGTTTCATCAGTTTCACCAAAATACTGACGGCGTTCACTATGACCGATAATAACGTATTCAACGCCTAATGCAAGCAACATATCTGCAGAGATTTCGCCGGTATAAGCACCGCTTTCTGCAAAGTGAACGTTTTGCGCGCCAAGATGAATATTGCTACCCTTAACTGCTTCTGCAACAGCGTAAATATCGGTTGCAGGAACGCAAACTACAACGTCGCATTCAGCATCTGCTACTAAAGGTTTAAGTTCATTAACTAAGTTAGCGCCTTCAACGGGCGTTTTGTTCATTTTCCAGTTACCTGCAATAATAGGTTTTCTCATTTTTAATACTCTCCAAGTATATTATTTTATTTCTTTCGGCGATATTATACCACTTATAACAATTAAAATCAAATATTTTAACAAACCTTTACGCTTTTTTAATATATAAATATTAAAAAAAGAAAAAAGAAGTTCAAAGCATATAATTTCGAAGTGAATTTTTTATAGCACTAGGCAAAAAAATCCGCGCAACTTTTCACGCAATTATCAAAACAAGCCCTAACGAAAAAACATATGATCAATAGCAACACAATACAAATTGTTCTTCTTAACTTCTCCACAATTTGCCCACTTCAACTTTATAATTTATTGAAATAAGATAATACCCCATTAGAGTAATCCCGTTTATATTTTATGAGTAAGTTCTTTTTTGCAATCTTAATTATAGCACTCTTTGAGCATTTGTCAATACATTTTATAAAAATTCAAGTTTGAGTTATCGTTCGGTTTTTATTAATAATTTAACGGCATAAAAAAAGGCCTTACCTCAAGGGGTAAAGCCTTTAAGTTTTTACAAATTACTTTTCGTTTAAGCAAGCGATACCGGGAAGTTCTTTACCTTCGAATAATTCAAGTGAAGCACCGCCACCAGTAGAGATGTGCGTCATCTTATCTGCATAACCGAGTTGAGTAACTGCAGCAGCGCTATCGCCACCACCGATAATAGTGGTTGCATCCGTTTCAGCAAGTGCCTTAGCAACGGCGTTAGTACCAGCTGATAAAATGGGGTTTTCGAAAACGCCCATAGGTCCGTTCCAAATAACGGTTTTAGCGTTCTTAACAACTGAAGCATAAAGTTCTCTCGTCTTAGCGCCGATATCAAGCCCCATAATGTCTGCGGGGATAGAACCAACTTCGTAAGTTACAACGGGAATTTCTGCGTCGATAGGTTCAGGGAAAGAAGGAGTGGTAACAGCATCTACGGGGAGGTAGATGGTCTTACCTAATTCTTTAGCCTTTGCAAGCATTTGTTTGCAGTATTCGATTTGGCTATCGTCTACTAAAGAAGTACCAACTTCGTGACCTTGAGCCTTTAAGAAGGTGTAAGCCATACCGCCACCGATAACTAAAGTATCGCATTTTTCAAGTAAGTTAGAAATAACTTTTAACTTATCTGCAACCTTTGCACCGCCAAGTACTGCAACGAAAGGACGAACGGGTTGTTCTAATGCGCCACCCATAACGGTGAGTTCTTTTTGAATAAGGAAACCGCAAACTGCAGTTTTAACAAGACCTTGTTCTACGATTGCTGCGGTAGAGCCGTGTGAACGGTGAGCAGTACCGAATGCGTCGTTAACGAAAATATCGCAATAGCTTGCAAGCTTAGCGCAGAAAGCAGGATCGCGTTTTTCTTCGCCTGCTTCAAAACGGGTGTTTTCTAATAAAACTACTTCGCCGTCTTTAACTTCGCTAACTGCTTTATCTGCAGAAGGTCCGATAACGTCGGTTGCGAAAACTACGGGTTGGCCGAGTTTTTCTGCAAGTCTTTCTGCAACGGGAGCAAGGCTATATTTAGCAACTACTTGTCCTTTGGGTTTGCCCATGTGTGAGCAAAGAATAACCTTTGCTTTGTTATCAATAAGATATTTGATGGTAGGAAGAGCGCCGTTGATTCTGGTTTCATCGGTAATCTTGCCGTCTTTCATAGGAACGTTGAAGTCAACGCGAACAAGACACTTCTTACCTGCTACGTCTACGTCTTTAATAGACATTTTGTTAAGCATATTCATAGGGAATTTTCTCCTTACAATTATTATTCATAATTTTTATCATATTCATTCTACACTTAACAAAAAAAATTGTCAAATAATTTTGGGGCAAAAGTGCAACAATGCACCTTTTTAACAAAGTTAAAGTTTTCACTCTTTTGCAAAAAGCGGGATAAAAAGTCAACTACCCAAATAACGGCAAACAAAAAACGCCCTTAAATAACCCCAAACGCCCCAGTTTATCCCTTTGCGCCCAAATGCCACCACTTTTACCCCTTTTTATCCGTTTGCGTTAGTTTTTTATCCTAATTTTTTATAATTCTACCCATTTACACTACCTTTTTATTAAACGAAAAGAGTTAACGGTTGGTTATCAATCTACTTTTTTCGTTATAATTTACACCATTACTCTTTTTTCCTTTTGCGCGCGGTTGCGTTTTAAATAACGTTTTATCGCATATTTTGGAAATAAAATTGCAAAATGGTTTTAAAAATGGCAGTAAAATAATGCACACAACGCAGTTAAACAAGGTGTGAAAGTTCGCTATTCCCCTACTTACCGAAGTGGCAAAAACGGGCAAACTTTCAATCCAGTCGCCGAAAAGTATTAGCGGAATAAAAAACACTAAACATCCTGTAATATTAAAGGCTATATTAAACACCGCGCTTTTTATACTTTCTTTGCTCATAGAAAAAGAAGCGAATATTACGGGTAAACAAGTACCTACGTTTGCGCCTAATATTAAAAATAGCGAACTTTTAAAATCGAGCAAGCCTAACGATGCTAAAACAGTCATTACGCTGGTTACTACCGAACTGCTTTGCAAAATAGAAGTTATCATAAATCCGTTAAGCAAAAGCAATAGCGGAGATTTTACCGTGAATAAATTATTAAACCACAAATACCCTTTAAAGGTTTCTACGCGCATAGTGAGTAAATCTATACCCATAAAGATAAAGCCAAAGCCAAGTAGCGCCCTACCTAAAGCGCCACTCTTACCTTGTTTAGAAAGAGTTAATATAAAACCGATAAAAGCAATTAAACTTCCTATTGCGCTGACGTTAAACGCGCCAACCGAAGAAAGAGATACGAGTTGCGCCGTTACGGTAGTACCTATATTAGTACCCATAATTACCGCAGAAGCAGATGAAAAGGAGATTATTCCCTTTTCTACGAAAGTGATAACAATCATATTAGTTGCAACACTACTTTGAGCAATCGCCGTGCAGACCACCCCCGCTATTACTCCACCGCACCTGTTTGAAGTGGCGCTTTTAACCAACCTTTTCATTCTTTCGCCCGCTAAATCTTTTACTCCGCCCGAAAGCAAATTTAGCCCGTATAAAAAAAGCGCTATCGCGCCGGTTAAAAGCAATAAGTTTTCTACCAAGTTCATATTATTAATTCCCGTAAATAATATATTCACGTGTGGCAAAAACTATGACTTTTTAAACAAAAGTGCCGTTAACCGCGCTATAGCGCCATTTTTTACTTATAGATTATTCTATTAAACACCTACTTTTTTATAAACGTAAAAGGCAAAATTTTCGTCAGTTAATAAATGACTTAAGTCCGTTTTAACGAAATCTGTAAAAGAAGTTAAAGTAAGCGGAGTATCGTATTCTATATCAAATTCAATAATTCCGCTACTATCTAAACTGGCAAACTGAAGATTTTTATTCGCAATTACGCCTACGTGAGTCCAAAATCCTACCACCGAAGAAATCCCCGCTATACCGACCAAACAACCTTGATAATCGTCTTGATTAATTACGGCTTTTAATTCATTTAAAGTCACTTTTTGCATAGTTAAGCAATCTTGCGAAATGGTAAATTCGGGTGTTTTAGAAACCCATTCGCCGTTTGGGGATACGGTTAATACTTCCCCGCTGTTCTGGTTGGTTACTGCGGGTAAAATCTGGCTATCTTTAGCCATAAATTTTTCACTTGCTTCTTCTTCACTGATATAATTACTATCGTTTTGCAGTTTACTAACTAAGTCGCCGACTTTTAAAACGTCGCTATTTAGCATATCTATAAGTTCTTGTTGCATTTGGGATATATGATTGTATTCCAGCGTAGCCTTAGGCCCGTTTTCGCTTATTGAAGAATGTATAAACAAAGTGAATATTTCGCTGTTTAAAATCACTTCTCCATCTTGATCTTCGAACACTAGTTGGCACTTTAGATCTCCTGAACACAAAGTCGATTCTGCGCCTAAAAGCCAGTCTATAAGCAGGTTATCGCCACTTTTATTGCCTTTTAAAAGCGTTTTACACTTTGCACCCAACGCGTTTTCGGTTTTTATAAACACAAGCATATTTTCTAACTTTACCCCGTCCCAAATAGCGGGTAAAGTAAAGGTTACCGATTGTGAATTTTTATCTCCGCAACAAACGGTATTTTTTTCTAACACAACTTTTTTATTTATTATTTTCGCTTTCATTTTACTCCTTTGCGATTAGTTGCGCCCTTTCCCGATTATATTATACACCCACTTTTTAATTTGCGTTACGCTAATAGTGCAACTTTTTTTATTTTTTACAAAAAAACACGCTACGTTTTACATAAATAAAACATAACGTGTTTTAAATTAATAAATTATCTAAACTAAACTTTTATAATATTTTTATAATATAAGGAAACTTATACGATAAACTTATCTTGTTTTGCAGGAGCAGAAGCAAGTTCTTCGCGCTTTGCTTCATAGCCCTTTCTGCCTAAAAGTGCGTAGGTTGCATTCTTACCGCCTTCAACACCAGGTTGATTGTAAGTATCGATATTAAGCATTTCGCCGATATAAGCAGTTTCCATTTCGAACAAGAAAAGAAGTTGACCGATAGTAAATGCGTTAACTTCGGGAAGGTAAATGGTGTGGTTAAGTCTATTCTTAACGGTTAAAGCGTATTCGGTAGCCTTTCTTTCTGCGGTAATAAGTTCGTTCATCGTGTGCCCGCAAAGGAAGTTAACGTCGGGAATATCTGCACATCCTTCTGAAATAACAACTTCTCCCCTATAGTTTTCTACTGCTAAGAAAGTAACGACTTTATCGAAAGGTCCTTCGGTATAGAGTTGAACTTGGCTGTGTTGATCTGTAACACCTAAAGATTTAACGGGGGTTTGACCTGCGTAAACCACGTTACCATCTTTATCTACCGCTTTACCTAAACTTTCACCCCAAAGTTGGCAATACCAGTCTGCAATATATTTTAAACTATCTGCATAAGGCATCATAACGGAGATATTTTTACCGCGCTGAATAGAAAGATATTGTAAAAGTGCGCTAATCATAGCGGGATTTTTCTTGAAATCTTTATTTTTACAGATTTCATCCATATATTTTGCGCCGTCTAAAAGTTCTTTTATATTTATACCTAAAACTGCAGCGGGAAGTAACCCAACGGGGCAAAGTTCAGAAAATCTTCCGCCAACGCCATCAGGGATATAGAAAGTCTTTAAGCCTTCTTCTTTTGCAATTTTAATTAAATTACCTTTTGCGCTTGAAGTGGTTGCAATCATGTGATCTTTAGCCTTTTCACCAAGACGGTCTTTAAGTATCTTCATAATGATAAGATACTGAGTCATGGTTTCGCTGGTTGCGCCACTCTTGGTAACTACGTTAAAGATGGTTTTTTCGGGATCTACAACGTCTAATAAAGCAATCATTCTTTCGGGATCTACGTTATCTTCAACGTAAAATTTAGGTGCTTTGCGCTTAGACTTAGGTAAATCGTTGTGGTGTAAATGACAAAGGGCTTGGAATACCGCAATAGGACCTAATGCGCTACCGCCTATACCTAATACTACGAAGTTTTCGCAGTTTTTACGAACTTCTTTAGCGGTTGCAATAATATCTTCAACGATTTCGTTTTGGTTATAGGGAAGTTCCGTCCATCCCATCATTCCGCTTCCTCTGTTCGCTTGAACAACGTCGTAGGCATGGCGACAAACGTTCTTTTGTGCTTCGAGTTCTTCCATAGTAAAGCCTTCTTCACCAACGAAAGTTTTCATCATGTTGTTGTAATCAAGTTTTACGCGCATGCTATCGCGCATAGCCTTGTTCCATCTCATAGTAGTATATCACTCCTTAAAAATTTTTTCCTTTATATTCATAAGGTATTCAAGCGAGTTTTTAAGTTCGCTAATATCCTTAAAGTTCTCTTTGTAAATTTCTATTTGACAATCGCCGTTAAACCCGCTATAGGCCAACTTTTTAAACAATTCTTCAAAATCAAAACAGCCTTTTTTAGAAGGAATTGCAACCCTGCCAAACTCGTCAACGTCACTTAAATGCACCGTTTTTAAACTACTTGCCATCTCTTCAAGATAAAGGGTGTAATCGTAGCCCGATTCCCTTGCCTGCTTTACGTCTAAACAAGAATAAAGGTCGGGGCTATTTTTTTTGATTTGACTAAAAAAACCAGGTTTTCCGTAATATGCCCATTCGACGTTTTCTAAACACACGCCCATATCGTATTTTTTGGCAAGGTCGGTAAGCGCGTTCATATAAAAAGAAATTTCTTCGTAATTATTAAAAACTGTGCTCTTTTTTAGGCGGGCTTTCCCGTGCAAAGTATAGTAGGATGCACCTAATATTTTACCCGCTTTTAAACAGTTTTCAAAAATATTTATCGCGTCTATTCTGGTTCTTTCACAAGAAGAAAAAAGTTGCGGTTCAAAATGAGTATTTAACGTATGAATTGAATGAACTTTTAAACTTTGGCTTTTTCTGCTTTTTAAAAACTCTGCATAATCTTCAGTATATTCAGAATACGTTTCTAAAAAGACTTCGCAAGTTTTTGCGCCAAGTTCGCTAAGTTTTACTATCGCGTCTTCATTATATAACCTGCCGAACAGCGATGCGGTTGAAATTCCTATTTGCATATTTACTGCCTTTTTACGCTTTTATCGCGCCGAATAAAATATTTCGGCGCGATAATGCTTTATTAAATTTTATCTATTACAAACTTAAAATATGGGGCTATAGCGCGATTATCGCATATTTAATCTTTTATTCGCGCAAATAACCCAAAGCAAATCCACTTATTAAATCCTAACAAACGATTAAATTTCAGGATCGATAAGACCAACGTTGCCGTCGTCACGAAGGTAAAGTACCTTAACTGAAGAAGTCGCTTTATCTAAAAATACGTAGAAGGTATGACCTAACATTTCAAATTCTTCCATCGCTTCTTCAACGTCCATAGGTTGAAGTTTAAACTTTTTAGTTTTAACTAATTTTAAAGGACGAAGTTCTTCTTCTGCAAAAAGGTTTTCTTTAAACGCATTCTGCTTTAACTGTTTTTCAAGTTTAGAACGGTACTTATAGATTTGTTTTTCAAGTTTGGGAACTACTAAATCAATTGCGTCGTAAAAATTTTCTGCGTAAGCTTGCGCACGAAGAATGTTGTTTTTATAGTTAACTTCCATTTCGATTTTGCAAGTTCTTGCATTTTCTTTTTTTAGGTAAATTTTGCATTTTGCATCTTCTTCGAAATATTTATCGAGTTTAGCAACCTTTTTAGTTATAACGCCATCTATTTTTTCATTTACCTGATAATTTTTCGCAACTAAATCTATTTTCATAATAATCCTCCGATTAATTTATTTGAACAAAACGTACTTTTTGGTCTTCGCCGTACAATTTAATATGAGCACCGCTTTTTAACCTACCGGTTATTATCGCGTTAGAAAGCATATCTTCAACTTCCCGTTGAATGGTACGCTTTAACGGTCTTGCTCCATATTCAGGATCGTAACCGCGTTCCAAAATAGCGCGTTCTGCACTCGCGTCTACGGTTAGGGCGACGTTCATTTCTTTAAGGCGTTTTTCAAGCCCAGCAAGCAATAATCTTACGATTTTTCCACATTCTTCTTTTGTTAATTTGCGGAAAGGAACGATTTCGTCCACTCGGTTTAAAAATTCCGGTCTAAAATGTTTCTTTAAAGCCTTGAATACCACGTCGTTTTCATCTATTACCGAAGTGGATGCTCCAAACCCGAGCGTTTGGCTTCTTTTTTCACATTCGCCTGCACCGATATTCGATGTCATGATGATAATGGTGTTTTTAAAATCCACCAACCTACCCTTACTGTCGGTTAATCTTCCGTCGTCTAAAATTTGCAGTAACAAATTAAAAATATCTGCGTGCGCCTTTTCGATCTCATCAAACAATACTAAGGAATAGGGATTTTTTCTTACTCTTTCGGAAAGTTGACCTTCTTCTTCAAAGCCAACGAATCCCGGCGGAGCGCCTATAAGTTTACTTACGTCGTGCTTTTGCATATATTCGCTCATATCAATTCTGATAAGAGCCTTTTCGTCGCCGTAAACGGCTTCTGCCAAAGCCTTTGAAAGTTCGGTTTTACCAACGCCGGTAGGTCCTACGAAAATAAACGAACCGTTGGGGCGCTTTGGATCTTTAAGGTTAGATCTCGCCCTTCTTATAGCGCGGGATACGGCATTAACGGCCTCTTCTTGCCCGATAACGCGCGAATGAAGAACTTGTTCAAGTTGCATAAGTCTTTGACTTTCTTCCGTTTCTATTCTAGTAAGGGGAATATTCGTCATCATGCTTATAACTTTTGCAATATCATCTTTGCCTATTGAATAACGCATACTAGCGCGGGCGTCCATCCTATTATTTTCTATTACACGGATTTGCGCGCGCGTTTGCATGATTTTATTTTCTACTATATTTAGTTGAATATTATCGCCCATATCGGCACAATATTCTTTTTCTGCAAGCAATTTTTCAAGTTGCTCTTTCTTTAAAGTTAGCTCGTCCGTAGTTGCAGTAGCACTAATTCTTGCGTTTGCAGCCGCTTCATCTATTAAATCTATCGCTTTATCAGGTAAATTTCTATCCGTAATATATCTTTCGGAAAGGTCTACCGCGGCGTTTATAGCTTCATCTGTAATGCGAACTTTATGATGCCCTTCGTAGCGCGAACGAAGCCCCTTTAAAATGAGTTTTGCCTGTTCGGGGGTGGGGGGATTTACGGTTATGGGCTGAAATCTTCTTTCTAATGCAGCATCCGCTTCTATATATTTACGATACTCGTCTACCGTGGTTGCGCCTATTACCTGAAGTTCGCCACGGGCAAGTTCAGGTTTTATCATTTCGGCTGCGTCCATACCGTCGTTAGTTGCGCCCGTACCCACTAAATTGTGAATTTCATCTATAAAAAGAATAGTGTTCTTATCTTCTTTCAAAAAATCTATGGTCTTTTTAAACCTTTCTTCAAACTCCCCGCGATACTTTGCGCCCGCGATTACGCCCGAAAGATTCATGGAAAATATGCGCTTACCCGCTAAACTATCGGGTACTTGGTTGTTCACTATCGCTTGCGCTAATCCTTCTACAACCGCGCTTTTACCAACGCCCGCTTCACCTACTAGCACAGGGCTATTCTTCGTTCTTCTTGAAAGTGCGCTTATAACCCTTTGGATTTCTATTTCTCTTCCTATAACGGGATCTAACTGCCCGCGTTTTGCCATTAAAGTTAGGTCTACGCCAAACCCTTCAAGGGGATTTTTACCAGTTGAAGTGCTATTAACTTTTTCTCTTTGCACGGGCGAATTATCCACTTGCGTAGTTTCGCTTTCTTCATCTACGTCACCTTCGGTAATTACGCTTGTAACCTTATTTTGGGGGCGATTAAAAAACACTACCGTGCTTACCTTTTGTAAAAGTTCATTGCAATCTATACCAAAACTTCTTATAATAGAACATGCCCTGCAATCAGGTGTATATAACAGTGCTAAAAGTAGATGTTCCGTACTAACGTAACCTACGCCCGCCTTTACTGAAAGGGTAAGGGCGAGTTTTAATATTGCGTTTGTGTTAGGGGTACATTCGGGTGTTGAAGTTGCCGTGCCTTTTGAAGTAGTTCTATCGAGTTCGTTCTTTACCATTACCCTACTTAAACCACTATCGCCAAGTAATTTGCACGCCGCACTCCCTTCGCATGAAACAAGCCCGAAAAGAAGATGTTCGCTTGCCAAAAAGCCAAGCCTATACACCATTGCAATACGGGTTGCGTAATTCATAACCGTTCTTAAATTGTTCGTGTAATTTGCGCTCATTATAACTTCGTAATATATTCTATAAAATAATCTTTTTTAAACTGTTTTTTACGTATTCTGCCCTAAAGCCTTCAACTAAGAGCTTACGCGCGTTTTCATCACCGTTTATCTTAGCGTTGTTTTCGCTCATAAATCCATCTATAACGCGATTATCGCCACTTTTATAATCTTGAATTGCAGACCTTAACGTCGCGGGGCGAACGCTTATAATAAGGTCGTCTATCGCCATAAAATCGCTTATTTTTATCAAGTTTAGGCACGCGCCCCACTTGACGTTTGCAATTAATGTAGCAAATTCTTTATAAGAAAGAAGTTTACAGCCCGTTAAAATTGCAAGAGATCTATAACAATCGTCTTCAACTTTTAACTTGTTCTGATTGTAATAAGAAAGTGCGTTTACCTGCTCTATGTCGGCAACTTCTTCTACGTAGTGTTGAACTTCTTTAATAATATCTTCTTCTTTTTTCCCTAAAGTAACTTCATTACTTACCTGATATAAACAACTTTCGCCGTTACTGCCTTCGCCAAATACACCCCTAACGGTAAGTCCGCGCTGGGTTGCTTTCGAATATAGGTTATTTATCATATCGTTGCGCGCTAAAGTGGGTAAAAACATCATTGCGGAAGCTCTTAATCCCGTGCCTAAATTAGTAGGACAAGCGGTAATATAACCGTAAGATGGATTTTTGCAAAAGCGAAGATTATTATTAAGCCATCTATCTAAGGGAAAAAGTTTGTTATAGGCAGTTACTAAATCTTCACCCCTTAACACACATTGTTCCCTAACGTGGTCTTCTTCGTTTATCATAACCGATAAACGTTCGCTTTTTTCCACCGCAACCGCACCCGAAAAGGTATTCTTTTTAAGCGCTTCGCTAATTATATATCTTTCTTTTAAGCGTTCTGCTACTTGCGGTGAAATCTTGCTCATTTCATACAGATCAAACTGACCGAAACGAGATATTAAAGAATAAGTTCTATTTATTATTTCTTTCGCCTTTGCTCTGTCGGTTAAAGTAGAGGCAAAATTATATCCACTTAAATTTCTTGCAAGTCGCACTCTGCAAGTAACAACCGTTCCGTTATAAATATTTTTCACAGTTTTTGCACCTGCCTTATAACGGGATAAAGTTCAATTTTAAAAAAATCGTAGCAATGTGGACAGCCTACTATTAAAGTGGATTTTATTTGAGATAACGTTCTTCCGCAATGGGGGCATTTTTTTTCTGCTTCAGGTGGAATTTGCCCACCGCGGTTAAAACATTCTTTACAAACGTAAAGGGTTTTTACTGTTCCGCCAACGCTTTTATTAAGTTTTCTTTCCGCTTCGTTGCGGTGGCAAACTTCACAAAGCATAACGCTTTATCCCCTTTCCACTTATATTGTATAACAAAATTTCCCATTTGTAAATAGGTTTTTTAAAATTTTTTTACTAAATCTTTTAAATATTCTTCCATTTTACCCTTTAACAGGGGATCTGAAAGAGCAAATTCTACGTTGGCTTGTAAAAATCCGAATACGTCGCCGGTATCAAAGCGCCTGCCTTCAAATTCATATGCGATAAGGCCCTTGCGATTGATTTCCATCGCGATGGCATCCGTCAACTGATATTCACCGTGAATACCTGGCTTTAAATTATGCAAATTTTCAAAAAAGTCTTCACGCATAATATATCTGCCAAGTGGGGCGATATCGCATTTTACCGTTTTGGGATCGGGTTTTTCGGTAAGGGCGGTTAGATTATATACGCCCTTTTTATGTTCGCTAAATTCGCAAGAGGCGTATTTTGCAATATTTTCATAACCTACCTTTTGTACCCCTATAACGGTTTTATCTTCACGATAAAAAACGTCCATAAGTTGTTTTAAAACGGGAACTTCACTCTTCATAACGTCGTCGCCGAACATTACGGCAAAAGGTTCGCCGTTAACAAACTCTTCGGCAAGTAAAACGGCGTTACCCGTTCCTATTTGCTGATTTTGAATGACGTAGCTTATCTTTGCCATTTTTTGCGGATAGGTTGCCTTTTGCAAAAATTCTTCACTACCGCGTGAACGAAGTACGCTTTCTAACTCTTCAGCAGGAGAGAAATGCCCTTCTATTATGTTTTTATGTTGCCCTACCACAAGCAATATTTCTTCGATACCGCTATCCACCGCTTCTTGAATAATAACCTGAATTGCAGGATAATTTACTATGGGAAGCATTGATTTTGGCAACGCCTTAGTAAAAGGCAAAAAACGAGTGCCGTAACCGGCAACCGGTATAACGGCTTTTTTAATTTTTTTCACTTGCGCCCCCTTTAAGCCCGTTTTGATTTAGGCTTTAAGACTTTTTACAAGTTATTGTATGTTCTTAAGGGTAAAAAATTGATATAAATCGTATTTTTACCCCCTATTGTTTGCAATAAAATAGCCGATAATCGACTTATAGCCAAACTTTTACTTCGTGCCGAACAATCTATCGCCCGCGTCGCCAAGACCGGGAACGATATATGCGTGGTCGTTTAATTTTTCATCTAACGCAGCCACGAAGATATCTACGTCGGGGTGCGCTTCCTGAACAGCCTTAACACCTTCGGGTGCAGCGATAAGATTCATGAGTTTTATATCTTTGCAACCCCTATCTTTAATAAATTGAATTGCTGCGATTGCGCTTCCGCCAGTTGCAAGCATGGGATCTACTACTAATATAGTTCTTTCTTGCGCGTCTACGGGAAGTTTGCAGTAGTATTCTACCGGAAGATGAGTTTCGGGATCACGGTATAAACCGATATGACCTACTTTTGCGTTTGGAACAAGGCGAACGATACCATCTACCATACCAAGACCTGCACGCAAAATGGGAACAACGCCTATACTTCTACCTGCTATCGTTTTACATACCGTTTTGCAAATGGGAGTTTCTATTTCTACGTCGCACAAAGGTAAATCGCGAGTTACCTCGTAAGCCATAAGCATAGTTATTTCTTCAGCAAGTTCTCTGAAGTCTTTTGTGTTGGTATTCTTATCTCTCATCTTAGTTACCTTATGGCAAATTAAGGGATGGTTAAAAATGTGTAAAGTGCTCATAAAAATTACTCCTCCGTAAAATAATATATAAAATTTTATTCTAAAAATGCCCCTATAACACGGTTATCGGCACTTTTAGAGATTTTCCATTTTGTTTATTCTGCGCGTGTGTTTACCTGCGCTTTCAAGTTCAGAAAAGGGTGTTGAAAAGTAGGTATCGCTAATTTCATACATTAAATCTACCCCTATTACCCTTGCACCCATACAAAGCACGTTGGAATTATTGTGCTCTCTGGTCATTTTAGCAACGAAGGGATTATCGCAAAGAGATGCTCTTATCCCCTTGTATTTATTAGCTGCAATACTCATTCCCACGCCGGTACCGCAAATTAAAACGCCGTATTCTACCTTACCGCTTTGAATGGCTTGGCATACTTTTTTAGCGTAATCAGGATAATCACAAGAAGCGTTATCATCCGTGCCGAAATTAATAACTTCATGCCCCTGCTCTTGCAAGCGTTTTGCTAATAGATTTTTATATTCTACTGCAGCATGGTCGTTAGCAATTGCTATTTTCATATATAAAACTCCTTATTCTTCCTGTGTTAACAGTTTAAATATTTTTTCGCAAGCAATTTTTAACTGCTTTGCGCATTGATCGTAAGCGGACTGTTCTTTGCCGTAAGGGTCTAAAACGTCACCTACGCCTGTAAGTTCGTCTATCGTATAAATATTTTTAAAACCGATAAAATACTTTTTATGCGAAGCGCTCATACAGATAACTGCGTTTTGCTTTCTGCAAAGTTCTTCAGTTGTTTTTTTTGGTTTAAATCGCCTAACGGTTATACCCATATTTTTTAATGCAACGGTGGAATTTCTGCTTATTTTATCTTCTTCGTTAGCCATAAGCCCCGCAGAAGTCACCTTAATATCTTCTATACCCGCCTTTTTAATAAGGTCTTTTAGTATATATTCCGCCATCGGACTGCGACAGGTATTCCCCGTACACACGAACATAATTTTTTTCATAACCTTTCCCTTAAGGGTTAAGCCTTTTGCTTATCCTTTATAAAAAGCCTTCGAAAACCTATTGTTTACAGAAAGCATAAGTTCGCTATCTATTAGCAGTTTAAAGGTAATAATACAACTGTATTTTTCACCTTCATGCAGTAAATCATAAAGGTTAGAAGCCATTTCTTCATCGGTATTGCCAAGAAGCAATAAGCGTTTACCCTGCACTTTTTGCGCCATTTTGCCATCTACTAAAAATATTGCTTGTTTGCCGACTTTTTCGTACTCTTCATACAAAGAAAGGGCTTTATCTACTTCGTCGCGTTCAAATAAAGCGGTTTCGCAATTAGGGGTGTAATGACTGTATTTCATTCCCGGAGATTTTACTTCGGTTAAAGCGTTTTCTTTAGCGTATAAGCACTCGCCCGTAACCTTAGAAATCATCTCTGCAGTAACAAGCCCTTTTCTTAGTATTACGGGCACTTCCCCAGTAACGTCTAAAACGGTGCTTTCTATACCGCCCAAACATTTACCGCCATCTAATATCAAAGGTATTTTTCCATTAAAATCCTGATATACGTGCTCGGCGGTAACCGGGCTTATATGTTTTGAAATATTTGCAGAAGGTGCGGCTATAGGTCGATTAACGTAAGATAAGAACTCTTGCGCTTGCTCGCTTTTAGGTATTCTTATAGCCAAAGTAGTTAAATTTCCAGAAAGGCATTTTGCAACCGTGCCCTTACTTTTATAAACCATAGTTAAAGGGCCGGGCAGAAATGCGTTTGCGATCTTTTCGGCATAACCGCCGTATGCGCCTTCTACTAACAAAGAAAGATCGTAGTCTTTGTGGACGTGCACTATAAGCGGATTATCTGAAGGCCTACCCTTAACGGCGTAAACGCTTTTTATTGCCTTTTCTGAAGTAGCCAAAGCGCCAAGCCCGTAAACCGTTTCAGTTGGAAAAGCTACTAATTGCTCGCTTTCTATAAGTTCTTTAGCCATTTTAAGGCTTTGGGGTGTAATTTTTTCTATAAGGGTTTTCATGTTTAATTAAAAAGCTGCATCACCGTCGTCATCTTCGGGCGGGATATCCGCATCGGAATAACTTGAAGGATCGTCGTATTCGGTAACGGGTGCAAAATCGGGTTTTTTAACTTCTTCTTTACGTCTATAATCAACGGGTGGTTCGCCTGTATAAGAAGTGATGTTGACGAATTTTGAGTATTCGCCCTTGAATAAAAGTTTAACAACCCCGCGTTCACCGCTTCTGTTCTTTTCTATGATAATTTCGGCAACGTCTTTTTCAACTGCGCCCGAAGCGATTTCTTGGGGAGTGGCGATTTTATCTGGGCGGTGAATGAACATAACTATATCGGCGTCTTGTTCGATAGAGCCAGATTCACGAAGGTCTGACAGTACTGGACGGCCTTTTCTTTGAACGTTACCACGCGATAACTGTGAAAGAGCAAGAACGGGAACTCCCAGTTCTTTTGCCATAACCTTTAATCCCCTTGAAATTTCGGTAACTTCCTGTTGACGGTTTTCACTAGTTCTGTTATCGGGATAAATAAGTTGCAAGTGGTCGACTACAACCAAATCTAAGCCCTTGGTAGCCTTAAGTCTTCTACACTTAGAAATCATAGTGGGAACGGTGTTAGAAGGAGAATCGTCTACGTAAATTTGCGCTTTAGAAAGTTCTTTGCGCGCAAGCCACATTCTTTGCCAACCTTCTTCATCTTCTTCTGAAAGTTTGCCTTTTTGCAAACTATCCATTTTAACCCTACCTATAGAACAAAGTAACTTTTGCGCAAGTTCTTCACGCGTCATTTCAAGTGCGAACATAGCGCATACCTTGTTTTCGCGAAGGGCTATATTTTCCATCATGTTTAAGGCAAGCGTAGTTTTACCATCTGAAGGACGGGCTGCTAAAATAACAAGGTTACCCTTCTTAAAGCCGTTGGTAAGATCGTCTATTCTATTAAAGCCCGTGTGTAAACCGCGCTTGAAATTCTTATCCTTTTCTAAAAGTTCAAGATCGGCAAGCAAGGGATCGTAATAGTCTGCCAAAGAAACTAAACTTGAAGTTTCGTTTTCTTCAGAAATTCTAAAAATTTCACTTTCGGCAAACTCTAAAGTCTTTCTACTATCGGTACTTTTGCGCGCTTCAACCGCGATTTTTTCACTACTTTTTATAAGACGGCGCAAGGTGCTATCTCTTTTTACGATAGCCTGATATTGCTGGTAGTTTGCGCTTGAGGGCATGCTTTGAACGACGGTGGTGATGTAATCCATCCCCCCCGCCTTTTCAAGCGTTGCGCTTTTTTCCATCATATCTGAAAGGGTTACGATATCAACCGGCTTATTAAGCCTTACGATATCTTTCATCGCCCTTACGATAAGTTTATGCGACTCTATATAAAAATCATCTTCTTGCAATAAGGCAAGCGTTTCCATTTGAATTTCCTGATCTACAAGCAAGCAACCAAGAAGTGACTGCTCTGCTTCTAAACTATAAGGAAATGCGTTGAATTTATCGGTAGCCATATTTACCTCTTCGGTAGCGCAAAAGCGCCAAGTTTAAGTTAATAGTTATTATGCTTTACGCAAAAAATTATTTTTGTTCGTTTAACGCGATAAATTGATTTAAAGCGTCTTCAAAAGAATTCATTGCCGCGTCGAACGCATCTCTCTTAGTTAAATCTACACCAGCGAGTTTTAAAAGTTCAACGGGGCTATCTGATCCGCCTGAAGATAAGAATTTGAAATAATCTTCTACCGCGGGTTTACCTTCTTTATAAATTCTTTCTGCTATAGAAATCGCGCTGGTAATGCCGGTTGCGTACTTATAAACGTAGAAAGAACGGTAGAAATGGGGAATTCTTGCCCATTCGTATGCAATTTCGGGATCTGAATACATACTTCTACCAAAGTATTTTTTGTTAAGTCCGATATAGGTTTCGTTAAGCGAATCCTTGGTTAAAGGCTTTCCGCTTTCCGCTTGAGCATGAGCAAGCGCTTCGAATTCTGCAAACATGGTTTGACGGAATAACGTGCCCTTAATCATATCCATATAGTAGTTGAGTAAGTATTTTTTAAGTTTAACGTCTTCGGTTTTTGCAAGAAGATATTTTAATAGCAATACTTCGTTAACCGTTGAAGCAACTTCCGCAACGAAAATTCTGTAGCCCGATTTAGATTCGGGTTGAGCCTTAGTTGAAAAATAAGAGTGCATTGCGTGCCCGAGTTCATGCGCGAGAGTAAATATGTTAGAAGTGGTATCTTGCCAGTTCAATAAAACGTATGGGTGGGGCGCTCTGTGAACGCTTATAGAGTATGCACCGCTTCTCTTTCCTTCCGTTTCTTCAACGTCTATCCAACCGTTATCGTGTGCGTTTTGAAGCAAATTAGCATATTCTTCGCCCAAGGGAGCAAGCCCTTTTTTAACGAGTTTAAAGGCTTCTTCATAGCCGAGTTTTAAGTCCGCATCGTCTACTAAAGATGCGTATACGTCGTACATGTGAAGTTTGCTTACATTCATGATTTTCTTACGAACTGCAACGTATTTATGCATTGTTTTAAGCCCGCGATGAACGCTTTTTATAAGGTTATCGTATACCTTGGGATTAACGTCTTCGCCTTCTAACGCCTTAGATAGACAACTTTCGTACTTTCTTACTCTTGCAAAATAAATATCTTTATTTACGTGTGATATATAAGTTTGCGAAATGGTATTAATTAGCCCGATAAACGCGCTATAGAAGGCCTTAAAGGTTTTTTTACGAACGTTTCTATCAGGGTCTTGCATTAGTACGCCGTACATTCCGTGAGATACTTTTACCTTTTTTCCGCGAACGGTAATTTCGGGAAAAGGAAGATCGGCATTATTTATCATGCCAAAGATATTAGAAAACGAACCGAATACCTGACCGCCCATTGCAAGAACGCCTTCCGCTTCCTTTCCTAATACGTGGGGTTTTTCTTTGATTATGCTCTTGATTTCGTAATCGTAATCTTTAAGCATAGGATCGCTTGCAAAAGTTTGCAAAGTCTTTTCATCTAAAGCGGTTAGTTCGGGAGTCATAAATGCAATGCCCGAAGAAAAACGAACGGCAAGCGCTTGAACTTTTGCTTGAAGAGCGTTGTTTTCTGAACTTCTAGTATCTTCGTCGTGAAGCATATGAGCGTATACTGATAAAAGTTCAATATCACCCATAACGTCGTAAAGCGCGTCAAAACAAGCTTTGACGTTTTCTACCGTGTTGAGTTTGCCTTCGAACGCAGAAAAGTCAAGACGGGTGGCTACGTTGGCGTATAATTCTTCCCATTTTTCAATTGATTCGAAAATATCTTCAGTTTTCCACTTAAGATTAGCGGGGACTTCATTTCTCGGTTTCATTTTTATATCTCCTTAATTTTTATCTTTTTTGTTATTCGAAAATGCTGTTAGAAGCAAGTTCGTATGAAATTAAAATGTTTGCGTGGGTAACGTGTTTAATAACGTCCCCTTTTTTTAACTGCGGAAGTTGTTTTTCCACGTCGAAAAGTATATTTCTTTCAAAATACTCTTGTTTCTTTTCAGACCATTCTAAAACGACCAAACTAACGAAGTCTACGCCGTTTTTAGAAATTAAAGAACTATCCGTTCTAACGAAAGTGTTAACCCCTTCACTCTTTAATCCCACCTGCATATCCTTTAACATATTCACGTAGCAGTTTACCCTTTTATACTTGATGCTAACAATAAGGTAAAGTACTACCGAATAAATCGCACAGGATATTATGTTTACCAAAATAAGCGGGGTACGAAGAGGTGTGTTATATTCTAACCCGATATAATAGATAAACACAGATAGGTTTAAAGCGAGCATTAGCCCTAACGATATAAATACGCCCTTTAAAATATTTTTTCTTGATTTTTGGGCGTTTAAATAATCTTCTCTTTGATATACGTTAATCATTTTTATTATGTAAAGAACGCTCTATAAAGCGATTATCGACTATTTCGCGATAAAAAGTACGCCTATTGTGTTTTTACCGCAATGGGTAGAAATTGTTGCGCCTGCTTGGGTTTCGATAACTTCGTCAAAATCAAAAAGTTCTTTAACCTTTACAATAACTTCTTCTACTTGTTCGCGTCCGTCACAAGGGCTGTGAGTTACGAATACGCGCGTTTTATCGTACTGAGTATATTCAGCGGCTAAATCGCTAACGTACTGACTTAACGATCTTTGTAAAGTACCCATATATTTTTTCTTAACCTGCAAAGTACCGTCGTTTTCATAAATATATGGGTGTATTTTTAAAATCTTTGAAGCGACTAAAGCAACAGAAGAACATCTTCCGCCTTTAGCCAAATAGTCTAAAGTATCAACGATAAAAGAAGTTTGTACCTTAGAAGTTAACGCTTTCATTTCTTCATAAACCGCTTCTACTTCTGCTCCGCTTGCAAGCATATCGCTAGCTTTAAGCATTAAAAGCGCTTCGCCGGTAGAAAGACATTTCGTATCTACAACGAAAACGTTATCAACTTCTTTTGCCGCAGCCATTGCGTTACTAAAAGAAGATGAAGCGCCTGAAGATAAAGCAAAGTGAATGATTTTTTCACAATCTTTTTTTACTTCAGTAAAAAATTCTTTATATTCTTCAATAGATACGGCTGCAGTTTTGGGAAGTTCGCCCGTTTGTTTAACGTAATCAAAAAGGTCTTCCGCCTTAATTTCGTCGCCGTCTTTTTTTTGTTCACTGCCAACTATAACCGTTATAGGAATTGTTCTGAAATTTCTTTCCTTTAAAATTTCAATAGGCAAATCGCAGGTTGTTTCTGCAGTAATTATGCATTTTAACATAAATTTTCTCCTGTTTTATAGCATGATTAACACTATTTTATTGCTTTATTTCAAACGCAAACGGCATTTAAGATTAATTATTTTGCCTGCCGATTGCTTAATAATAAATATCAAAATGATTTACGAAATTAAATAAACCTATATATTTTACCGAGCGCACCGTCTTTTTTATCTATAAAAAACTGATGTACCACTCCGTCTATAAGATCGTTATTTATCGCTCCGAGCCTACGGCTATCCGTGCTGTTTTCGCGATTATCCCCAAGCACGTATACGCAGTTTTGCGGTACTGTGTAAGTGTATTCCGATTGTGTGGGGTGAATAGTGTAATAGGTATTACCTATAACGCCTTCGTAAATAGTTAGTTCAAAATATTCTTCACCGGCTTTTTTCACGTATAGGTCGCCGTTTTTCATCATAACGGTATCCCCTTCAACCGCCACCACGCGCTTGATATACGCCTTTTCTTCAAGGGTAAAAACTACAACGTCTCCACGTTCTACCGAAGCGAGTTTATCAACCAGTAAATAATCCCCGGAGGTAAGCGTTGCGTTCATAGAATCTCCGTCCACTTCCACGCAGTAAAACCAAACGAACTTAACGAAGAAAAGCGAAACACATAAAATAGCCAAAAACACCGTTAATAAAGTGCTTAAAAGGTCATTAGCCGTGCGCTTTTTTTTCTTTTTTTCAAAGGTGGGTTGCAAAAGTTCGTAAGCGTCGCGGGGCAATTTTTCACTTAAAGGAGTACCTTCTCCATTCACTATTTCAACCCCAAATAACGAACCTATAGCGCGATTTTGCTCGCCGACATCTGCTTTGTCGTTAAAACACTCGCTATCGCAAGCACCGCTTTCAAGTTGGTCAAAAGTACGCTTTTGGGCTTGTTCGGTGCTACTATTTTGCAAACTTTCTTCTTGCAAAAGGCATTCTTTTTCGCACAGCGGTTCACCCTTTTCGCTATTCACTTCGGGTGAATTTTGAATAAAGTCGTTCATATTACTTCCTTAAATAAGCAGTAAGTTATTTACGGCAAACCTACTTTCTGCCTGAATTTTTACTGCTATGACGTTATCATAGTCCTTAATACTCATTCTGTTATCGTCTTTAAGATTAGCAAAAGAAACCTGAACGTTTTGCCATACTTTGCTTCCCTTAAGTTCAACCACGGTATAGTAATCGTGACATACGCCGTTTTCTGAAATCACAACGCTAACCTTTAAACGCGTGTAATCTTCGCAGTATATATCGCCCTTTAAAATAGAGCGCATGCCGGGCGTAAATCTATTTTCTACGATACGGTAAGTTAAAAGCCCGTACCTTGAAGTAGCGCCCGTTATGCCGTTAGCGCATTCGGCAAGTTCTATACTATTGCTTTCGGCAAAGAAAATTTTACCTATTGAAGAACCAACTTCATCACAAATAGTAAAGCAATCTATGCCGTTTCTTGAAGAGTAAAGCATATTTGCAACGCTTATAGGCACGGTTTCAATCTTCTTCATTACCATTCTTGAACTGACGCTAACGCCGTTTTTATATTCCACAACTGCAAAGGCGTGAACAAAATCCGCCCCGCCACCCAAAAGTACTTTAAAATACTTGCGGTCTATCGTGTCTTGATTTTTTACGGGCAACATCTTTACCCAGTTACGCTTGGAAGGATCTGCTTGCCCTTCGCTAAGGTATACGGTTACCCCCTTGACCTTATCTGCTTCGGCAACGATTACTTCTGCAAACATACTTCTTTTATCATCACCCATAGCAAGGCATACCGAAGGAGATTCGGGGAAGAATAGTCTATCGGATAAAGAGCCCGCTTTGGTTAAGTGTTTCTTTAAAAATAGAGAAATGTCGTCTACACTCTTCTTGTCTATGGTTTGTGAAAAACGCGGAGAGTAATTAAAAGAACATTTGTCGCTTACTTTTACCCTTGAAATGGTATCAACGCCCCTTTCGCAGTCGAATTCCGCGCTGTTAGTTGCTGTTAGATATAAAACGGGGCAATTACAGTACTGAGCGTAAACGTGCGCGTCTACTCCGCCTAACCAGCGGTAGCGTTCGTCGGTCATCTTTATATCGCTTCCTTCGCTACGGAATAAGCCCTTGTACGCCTGCCAGCCAGCGCCAAAAAGAGATACAAAACAAGCTATATCTTCTTCTTTATAAAGCATTTGCCAACCCACGTTTGCGCCTTGCTTGATGCCCACTAAAGCAATTTTATCTACTTCTAATCTGCTTTTTAAGTATTTTATTGCGTATTTACCGACGCACGCCCATTCATACCAACAGGTTTCTTTTGCCGTGCGCTCTACCGTAAACATATCTTCTTTTCCGTAATTAGCGTATTCTATTTCGCTTGGATAAATAGTGTGGTTGGTGCTTTCACCTACGTTACCGCGATAGTCTACCATTAAAACGGCGTAACCCATCTTTGCAAAATGGTTCACGAGTTCTAAGTTTATAGTATCACAAAAATCGGGCATTATTAAAACCGCCCCTATCTTCCTGTTAGTAGGCAGGGGGTTAGGTCTTGCATAAAGTCCGTATACGCGCACTCTGCTGGCATTGATTTCTCTGCCCGAAAAGTATACTTCGGCATAGGATATACCGTCGTAATTCATTTCGTTTACCTTGCTATCTTTTAAAGGTAGGTCACCTTTAAAATCTTTCCATACGGCAGATGGTGTCAGTATTTTTCTTACGCTGTCCATAATTTCTCCGTTAATGCTGTTATATTCCCCTTCGGGGTACTCGCGATAAAAGTTAACAGTTATCGGTTATAACCGTTCCGCGAAGGGGGGTTGCCCCTTGCACTTCTATTCGAGATGCAATTCTGTTTTTAAGTTCGGTAACGTGCGTTATAAGCCCAACGGTTAAGTTGGATTTTTGCAGTTGTTCTAAACTGCTTGTAACGGCGTCTACCAAATCGTCGTCAAGAGTTCCAAAACCTTCGTCTAAAAAGAAAAATTCTAAGGTCTTTAGGGCGCGCCTACTTATTTGCGAAGATAACGCCAACGCCAAAGATAGCGATACCAAAAAGGTTTCCCCACCGGAAAGGCTAAGTACGGGGCGAAGTTTGCCACCGCTTAAATTATCGGCAACGTAAAAATTGCCCCTTTCGTAACATAACCCGTACCTTCCAGCCGTTAGCGATAACACTCTAGACTGTGCTTCGCCAGCTATTTCTTTAAGATACACTTCGGCTATAAATTCCATAAAACGCGATTCTTTTACCAGCTCGTAAACCTTAGAAAGAAGTTTGCGTTCCCCTTGAATCTTTAAAAGACTTTGATTTATTATACTACATTTTTCATTTTTTTTCAATTCTATTTCATAGTTTGTACTAATTTTACTTAATTTTTTAATAATAAATTGATAATTATCTTGAAAAATATTATATATTTCGCGCTCTTTTTCAAATTCTTCTTCAGTCAAAGTGCAATTTTGCAATTTTTCGTTGAGTTCACCTATCGCAACGCTTAGTGCAGATAGTTCGCTTTCGTAGTTTTGCACCACTACTCTGTTCTTTTCGGTTTGCTCTCTGTCGTTTAGCAATATTTGCGCCTGCTCAAGCGTTAGTGATCTCTCTGTTAATACCCTTTCAAGCGCCGTCAAATGCTTTTTGCAGATATTTTTAAAGTTCTCAACACGCTCTTTTTGAGCGCTTAAAGAAGTTGCGTTTTCGTTTAGTTTTTCGTTTATCGATTTAGCTTCTTCGTTAATGCTTTCTATGCGCTTTGTCTTTTGCTCGATTTGGCTAATAATATCTTGCTTCACTTCTTGCAAACTCTTGCCTAAAAGCACCTTTTCTATTTCGCCTGCAATTTTATCGCATTCTTCCTTTGCCTTTACGCCCGCCTGCTTTTTCTCTTGCTCTTTTTCGCGAAGCGCAAGCATTTTTTCGTTTAACGCGCTTATTTGAGTTTCACATTCTTGAACTTTTGTCTGGCAAGAATTTTTACCGTCTATTACGGCAACGCAATCAGATAAAGCCTTTCTTACGTCAAAGTTATCACTTTCTTCTCCGATTTTGGAAAGTCTTTGCATTTCTTGGGCTATAAGACGGTTAACTGCACTTTCACAAGTTAAAATTTCCCCTTTTAAAAGATCCTTCAACCTATTTAAAAAGTCGATAGAACGACTTGCAAAGTCACCCATTTGAACTAACGAAAGGTTGTTGGAAAGTTCTTCAAGCGCCCCGTTTACGTCGTAAGAAGAAAGTTTTTTAAGGTAATTTTCCCTTTCTTTAGATATTGTTTCTATCTTACTTTCGCAAAGGGTAATTTGATCGGTTGTTTCTTTATATTCCCTTCTTAATTTTTCAAGTTCTGCCCTATTTTCGTTTAAAAGTTGTATTTTTGAAGGCATTTCTTCCAAAATAACCGCTTTAGCCTTAGCTGTGTATATCTCTTCTTGGATACCGGCTACTAACGCTTGATTTAAAAGGGATTTTTCTTGGCTTTTTTCAAGTTCTTTTTTTTCTTCTTCAAGAATCTTTACCCTTTCGATTCCCAAGGAATATCCCTTTTTATTTTCAGCGTAAATCTCTATGTCTTTTTCTATAAATAAAAGCGCGTCTAAAAGTTCTATTTCTTTTGCTTTTTGTTCGATAACCGACTTATAGGTCAACTTTTTTTCATAAAGCGCCGATTTTGCCTTTCTTTCTTTTATATAGTTCAACTGTTGTTTAACAGTATCGAAACGCTCTTCTATTTTCTTTTTTTCTTCGGTTGCTTTTTCGTATTCTTCCTTAGCTAAAGCCAACTGCATTTCTTGCAGTTTTAAGTTTTCTTTAGAACAATCCCCAAGCGCTAAAATTTGACCGGTTAAAAAATCTTCTTCGCTTTTTAACGCCTTATCTTTAGTAGATATTTTTATCGCGAGTTGCGGGCCGTATTTTTCAAGGCCGAAAAGTTTGCCTATAAAAGCAAGTCTTTCACTTCTGGTAAGTTTTATAAATTCTGAAAAAGCGCCTTGCGGAAGTGCTATACATTTTAAAAAATCTTCTTTTGAAAGACCTATTATTTCTTCCTTTAATTTTTTATTTACCTGCGAGGTGTTTTCTGCTATACAGTATTCGCCCTCTTTCCTTACTTCCCAAAGTTTACCAGAAGAAGTTAAGTGCGTTCTTTTCTTATCGAATTTATAAATTCTTTCAACGCGGTATTTACTTGTAACTCCCCCGCCCGTTACCGAAAACAAAAGCATTACCCTTGCTTGACTACAGCCGGTATTCACAAAATCTTTATTATCTACCGAGGCGGTAGTATCGCCGTAGATTGCAAGCACTATGCTATCTAAAATAGTCGTTTTACCGCTACCAGTTTTTCCGAATATGCCAAAAATTCCACTTTTAGAAACCCTTTCGAAATCCACCTTTTGGCGCTCGCTTATACTCTTTATTCCCTCTATTTCAAGATACAAAGGCTTCATAATTTCTCCTCACTAAGCGCTTTTAAGTAAATTTCAAGAACTTCTTCAGGTACGCTTTCGCCCGTTTTTGTTTTATAATATTCTTCAAACAACTGTTTATCGTCAAGTTTTTTTCGCTCTTCCCCTTCTACCCCGCCGTAGATGCCGTTAAGTTTTAAATCAAGTTGTGCAAGTTGGGGATAATCGCTTATAAGTTCTTTACTCTCCGCCTCGGATAAAACTTCCTTTAAAACAAGCGTTAAATGAACGTGGCAGTCGGGATATTTATTTAAAAGTTGCTTTCCGCTTTCAACCCCTTCAGCGATTAATTTTACAAGATTTTTACCCCCTTTCAAGGGAATAATTTGTAAATTTTGAACAGAATTGTTAACAATTTCGAAACACGTAACCGATTTTTCGTGACCAACTTCATCAAAAGCGTACTGCAAAATACTTCCGCTGTAAAGTGCGTTTTTACTGTTGGAAACAACTTGACGTTTATGTAAATGCCCAAGTGCAGTATATAAAATATTATCGCCTAAAACAGAGGGTTCAACTATTCTAGTACCACCTAATTCTATATCTCTTTCGCTTTCGCTCTTCTCTCCGCCAAGCATAAAAAGGTGCGTGCAAAGTATAGCGGGCAAATTATCTTGATTGTTTTTAAAGCAATCTTTTACCCACTCTTTAATTCTTTCCCCATAACTTAGTTCGCTTTTTTTCTCGTTAAGGCGCGCTTCGCCAGGATATGGTAAAACGCCCACGTAAACGCTCTCTTTATCTTTCTTGATTTTAAGATAATTATTTCCCGCTTCAACGCATTTCACAATATCTCCGCTAGCAGGTGGTACGTTTTCCCCGCCAAAAATATAGGCGTTTAGTTTACCCGCCAAGTAATGCGAAGCGCTTAGGCGTTGCCAGTCGTCGTGGTTTCCGCTTATAACTACAACCGCGCGCGAAGGGCTTGCAGTCTGCTTTAAAAAATCAAAAAACAACTGCTCTGCTTCAGAAGTGGGCACGAAGTTATCAAAGACGTCCCCAGCAACGATAAGTACGTCTACTTTTTCACTTTCGCAAAGATTTGCTATTTCTTCTAAGACTTCGCGCTGTTCGTCTATTCTACTTTTATTTATCAACCTTTTGCCTAGATGCAAATCGGAAGTGTGTAAAAATTTCATATTTTACTCCTTACGCGCTAACCGTTAATCAACTTTTAATTTTTTAAATATTCACAAGTTTAATTAAAAAGAAAAAAATTGCTTAATTAACTTGATTTTTATTTAATAATAATTTATTATATATAATACCACATATTAACGAGTAAATCAAGTGTTTAAAGTTTTTTTGCAAGTTACAAAGGGCGCATTTTTACACTTGAAAGAGAGAATTTTATGTCTTTTTGTTCTTTTTCTAACGAATATAATAAAGAAAAGGTTTTACCGCTGGATACTCACTTTATAACCGATTATCTTCCCGAAGCTAGCGGAAACGCCGTTAGAGTTTATCTTTACGGCTTGCACGTTTGCAGATCGAATAAAGAAATGACTTTATCTTCTTTAGCAAATGAATTACGTCTTACCGAAGAAGAAGTTATAGACTGTTTTAAATTTTGGGAAGAATACGATCTTGTTTCCATTATTTCAGACAGTCCTTTTGCGGTGCGCTATCTTCCACTTTCTAAATCGGGCAAACCCAGAAAATTCAAACCCGAAAAATATAGCGAATTCACTTCTTCGCTTCAAGCCCTTTTACCTGATAGAATGATAGGCACTTCTGAATATTCGGCATACTTCAACCTTATGGAAGAATATTCCATTAAGCCCGAGGCAATGCTTATGATTTGCAAATACTGCGTAGACCTTAAGGGAACTTCCATCGGTTATAGATACATAATTACCGTGGCAAAAGATTTTGCAATGCGCGGTATAGTAACTACCGAACTTATAGAAAAAGAACTTTCCGATTATATGGTTAGAAGCGACGATATCTCGGCAATACTCACGGCGCTCGGGCTTAAAAGAAAACCCGAAATTGAAGATTTACAACTGTTTAATAAATGGAAATCTCAAATGGGCTACGAACAGCGAGTACTCCTTTTTATAGCAAAAAAATGCAAGCGTAAAAACACTACCGCCTTAGACGATTTCGTTTGCGAACTTTACGCAAATAAACTGTTTACCGAAAAAGAAATCGAAAGTTATTTAACCCAGCGCGAAGAATATCGAAATTTCGCCTTTAAGGTTTGCAAAGCACTTTCAGTTTACGTTGAAGTTATAGATCCCGTTGTTGAAACGTATATTCTTCCTTGGGTTTCTAAGGGATACGACGGCGACACCTTGGAATTTTTGGCTAACTGGTGTTTCAAGAAAAACAGAAGAACGTTATCCCTTTTAAACGAACAAGTAGAAAACCTTTACGATAAAGGGCTTATAACCCTTTCAAGCATTGCCGAATACGTTAAAGGAATGGCTAAGCACGACGAGTTTATTAAGGAAATTTTATCCGTTTGTTCTTTAGACAGACGACCTACGGATAGCGATCGCCAGTTAGTTACCACTTGGTATAACTGGGGCTTTTCTTCCGAAATGATTAAATTAGCCTGCACTTACGGCGCAGATAAAATTCGCCCGTTGGTTTACGTTAACACCCTTCTTTCAGACTGGAAATCTAAAGGCATTTTCACTAAAGAAAAGGTTCAAATGGCGCAAAATACCGCTAACGTATCTTCAAAAACGGTACATTTTGCCAACGAACGCACCTATACTAAGGAGGAACTCGACGCGCTTATCGATAGCGTTGACGATATTAAATTTTAACCATGATCAATAACGATAGTATTTTAAACGCGGTTACAAAGCATTACGATAATAAACGCTTTAACGCGCAAAATAAAGCGTATGAATTAAACGCTATGTTAAATGAAGATCAACAATGGGTTAACAATCGCTTTGCGATTAAAGAACTTTCTTTGGAAATTGCAAAAGCCGAATATATGCAGGATCTTGATTTGGCAAATAGCCTTAAAGAAAAACGCGAAGTTTTAAAGGCAAAACGAAATCAAATTCTATCCCAAAAAGGGATTGATGAAAGAAGTTTATCCCCAGTATACGAATGCGAAAAATGCCAAGATACAGGGTTTATTCACGGCGCTGGCGTTTGCGATTGTTTTTATAAAACCTTAACTGCTGTTTGCGAAGATTTACTTCAGTTGTCGCCCTCTTCGCTTCCCGATTTTTCTACTTACGTTTGCGCAGATAAAACTGAAGAAAAATATAAAAATTTATTTCTTGATTACGTAGAAAAATTTCCACCCGAAAAGGTCAAAAACCTACTTATAAGCGGAGATACTGGTTGCGGAAAGACCTTTTCAGCAGGATGTATAGCAAGCGCTTTAAAGGGTAAAAATTTAAACGTAATATTTATTACGGCTGTTAAACTTAGCGAACTTTTCTTACGGTATCACACCGCATCTATCGGCGACAAACAAGCGATTTTTTCACTTTTAACCACTTGCGATTTACTCGTGATAGACGATTTAGGAACTGAACCCCTTTTAAAAAACGTAACCGTAGAATATTTAACGGCAGTGATATCCGAAAGGCTTTCAACAAAATCCCCTTTCATTATTACAACCAACCTTACGATGGGTGAAATAAAGGAAAGATACACCGAAAGATTATTAAGTAGACTTTCGGGTACGGAAACTGCAAAAATCAGTTTAAAAGGAAAAGATAAACGAATTAAAAAATAATTATTATTTAACTGCAATCAGCTTATAAAACAAGATGTAACATTCTAAATTTTAGGCACTATATAGGTTATCTAACCTTTATCGCAAAACTACTTATATCTTTAATTGAAGGAGATTTTTGTGTCGAACTACGTTATCGCTTTGCTTGTTTTAAGCACTCTTATAGCAATTGTATTTACAATTTTATCATTTAAGAAAACTCTTGCAAACCTATATTTAAAAACGGCTTCAAGTATGCTGTTCGTCTTTTTGGGAATTGCGTCTTTATATTCTTTAGTAATTAAAAAAATAGAGCAAAACCCTTTATCTTATATCCCCGAACTACGCGATAACAGCCTTATAGGCGGGTTTTTAATTCTCGTAGGGCTTATCGTATGCCTAATAGGCGATATAATACTCGGTATGCCTAGAATAAGCGAATTAAAGCGCGACCGACTACCCGTTATCGTTGGCGGTGCATCTTGGTTTTTACTTGGGCACGTGATATATTGTTTAGCGTTAATTTCATTATTCGGGATAAACCCATGGGTTATTGCCTTTATTATTCCGATGGCTTTATTCTATACTTACGTAAATAAATTCTTCGGTAAATTAGACTATAAAAAACTAACTTGGGGCGTACTTCTTTATTCGCTTATAGAAAGTTTATCATTTGCCCTTTGCGTAACCGAAATAGTATTTAACTACTCTACTTCACTTATAGTTTTAACTTTAGGATTTGCCCTTTTCTATGCGTCCGATATGGTTTTAATGCACAACTATTTTGGCGAAAAAAGAAGGCTAATTAGTATTCTTTGCCACTCTTTTTATTACCCAGCACAAATACTAATTGCCTTGTCTATATGTTTTCTTGCATAATTAATTTTCTAACAACAAAAGGTTTATATATTTAATATAGGCTTACACTATAACGTCGTTTGTTTTATTTATTACTGACCGTTACTTTCAAATTGTTTTTCAACAATTAACCACCGCAAGTCGCTCTTCCCGTAGGGAAAAGCGACAATCGTTTTCATTTTTTTATCGTTTCTTGCATAAAATATTTTTAGGAAAATTAAAAAATTGTCAAAATTTAGTTGACGAAAAAATTTTTAAGTGTTATTATATAA
>JAZOCA010000072.1:0-20368 GCA_045596285.1 Christensenellaceae bacterium
AGAAAGCAAATAATGAAAAAAAGGCAAAATATTTTGCCTTTTTTTCATTATTTGCTTTCTTCTATAACATAGCTTTCAATGAAGTCTCCAACTTTGATATCATTAAATCCTTCAATAGAAATACCACATTCGTATCCTTGAGCAACTTCTTTAACTTCATCTTTGAAGCGTTTTAATTGCTTAACATTTCCTTCACAAATCATTACATCATTACGATAAATACGTAGTTTTGCATTACGAACAACTTTACCGTCTGTTACGTAACAACCTGCAACAGTACCAACTCCAGATATTTTAAACGTATCACGAACTTCAGCTTTACCGGTATATACTTCGTTAAATTTAGGCGCTAGCATACCCTTCATAGCCTTTTTAACATCATCAATTGCATCGTAAATGATGCGATAAAGTTTTACGTCGATATGAGCGCGTTCCGCTTGAACTTTAGCCTTAGCATCGGGACGAACGTTAAAACCGATAATGATTGCATTTGAGGATTCTGCTAATGTTACGTCCGTTTCGTTAATAGCACCTACTGCAGCGTGTAACACGTTAACTTTTACTTCATCATTTGAAAGTTCAGTTAATGACTGTTTTACTGCTTCTGCTGATCCTTGAACGTCTGCTTTAATAATAAGGTTAAGGTTTTTAAGTTCACCATCAGAAATTTTAGAGAATAAATCATCTAAAGTTACTTTTTGTTGACGGCGAATCATTTCTTCTCTTTCTCTGTTCTTTCTTTCTTGAGCAACAGACTTAGAAAGTTTTTCTTCTTCTACTGCAAAAATTGTATCACCAGCATTAGGAACGTCTTCTAAACCAAGAACTGAAACAGCCGTAGAAGGCCCAGCTTCTTTAACGATATTACCTTTTTCGTTAATCATTGCCCTAATTCTACCAACAACAGTACCAGCAACAACGTTATCACCCGTTCTTAAAGTACCATTTTGTACTAATACAGTAGCAAGAGGTCCTTTTCCCTTATCGAGTTTTGCTTCAATAACTGTACCGCGTGCTTTTCTATTTGGATTTGCCTTTAGTTCAGCCATTTCAGCGATTAATAGCACAGATTCAAGGAGTTTATCGATGCCTTGACCTGTTTTAGCAGAAACGGGTACCATCATAACGTCCCCGCCCCATTCTTCAACTAGAATTTCATGCTCAGAAAGTTGTTGACGCACTCTATCTAAATCAATATGGGTTTTATCTATTTTATTAGCGGCTATAATAATAGTTACGCCTGCAGCCTTTGCGTGGTTTATCGCTTCAATTGTTTGAGGCATTATACCGTCGTCTGCAGCAACTACTATAATCGCGATATCTGTTACCTGCGCTCCACGTGCACGCATTGCCGTAAATGCGGCGTGGCCAGGGGTATCAATAAAAGTTATTTTGTTACCGTGTAAATCAACGGTATAAGCGCCGATATGTTGAGTTATACCGCCAGCTTCTCCATCTGCGACATTTGCACTTCTAATTCTATCTAATAAAGAAGTCTTACCATGGTCAACGTGCCCCATTACGGTAACAATAGGAGGACGTTTTACGAGATTTACTTCGTCATCCTTTCCCATAAACTCTTCATTCATTAAATCTTCGGCAGTTTTTTCCATTTTCTGCTCAACTTCAATACCCAAATCTGCAGCAATAAAGGCAGCGGTATCAAAATCGATAGAATCGTTTATTGTTTTGGAAATACCTTCCTTAAATAAACGCTTAGTAATTTCAACCGCAGAAATACCAAATTTTTCAGATAATTCTTTAATGGGAGTAAATTCTTTTGTTATAACCGCCTTTTCTATCTTAATATAATTGGTTTGTTCTTCTTTCTTTTGTTGTTTTGGTTTACGAACTTTTCTATAACCAGTCTTATTTTCATCAAAATCCTCAACAGTAAGGGCCTTAATGAGTGATTTTTTACTTACGGAGTGTTTTTCTTCATAATTTCTTTCCGCTTTTTTCTTAACGGGTTTATTATCCTTTGGAGGAACAAAGGCTATTTCTTGAGGACGAGGACGAGAAGCACTGAATGATGAAGATCCTTGACCACCCGATTTATATGGAGACTGACCTGGTTTATTTGACGCAAAAGGTTTTTCTCCTTGAGGACGAGGCGTACGAGCATTTTTATCGCCAGTAGCAACTTTTTCACGTGGCTGAGGACGGCGCTCTTCTTTTTTAGCGTCAGCTTTAGGATCCGCCTTTTTAACAATAAAACTTAAGATTGATTTTTTAGGTGGTTCTTGAGCAACCGGTTCTTGAACTTTTTCTTCCTGAACAGGCTTTTCTTCAACTTTTTCTTCAACCTTGACAACGTCCACAGGCTTTTTTTCAACATTAGGTTCTTCTTTAGTCTCTTTAGAAGCCTTTTTGTCTGATGATTTTTTAACCACAGGTTTTTCTTCAACCAGTTTAGGAATTTCTTCCTTCACGGGAATAGAAGACTCTTCCGCTGCAGGCTTTTCTTCAGCTTTTATAACAGAGGATTCTTTCTTTTCAACTTCTTTTTTCTTTGTAGTTTTCTTTGTAGTTGCCTTTTCTTCTACTGTTTTTTCAGCAACGACAAGTTCTGCGGTCGAAACAACGGTAGTTTCTTCCACATTAGCATTACGAACGGCATTTTCTTTTTCCGCAAGAAGTTTTGAAATTGAATTAATCATTGACTGCGATTGTTTTACCGCAGATACCAAACCCTTAACCTTTTCATCTTTAAGTCTTTGGCGTAAAATTTTGATATTTTTTGTGTTATCCTGTCTTTCTTCCATATTAAAGCCCGTTTCCTCCCGAACTGATAGAAAAATTATCGTCTTGATTATCAATTATCGCCTTTGCTAAATTTGCATCTGTTAAAGCGACTATTTTGCAATTTTCTTTAAAAGTTAAATCCTCTAGTAAAATGTTATTGCTAATCATTAAAGGACATGAAAATTTATTAGCGTAAGATTTTGCTAACTTTTTTGTGTTATATGAGGCAGAGTTGCAAACGATTATTAAAAAAGCCTTTTTTAGCGTAGCAACTGCATTACTGCCCATACATAAAGAACGTGATTTTATTGAAAAACCTATGAAGGTTTCTATTTTACTCTTGTTTCCCAACAAAAGCCTCCTCTACTGCGTCGTATACTTCATCTGGTATAGCGGTTGAAAACGCTCTATTAAGCAATTTCCCTTTTTTTAGTTTTTTAACACATTCTTCACTACCGCAAATATATGCTCCGCGCCCGTTAGATTTGCCTGTTTTATCAACCACATACTTACCTTCTGGCGTTCTAACTATTCTAACGAGTTGATCTTTTTCAAATTCTTTACGACAAGCAATACAGGTACGAATAGGTTTTCTTTTATTCATCTTCAGAATCTTCACCTTCGGGAACGTATCCAAGTTCTGCGCGAGCCTTGCTTTCACTCTTAACGTCAACCTTCCAACCAGTAAGTCTTGCTGCCAATCTTGCATTCTGCCCATCTTTGCCGATAGCTAAAGAAAGTTTATCGTCGGGTACAATGACCTTAGCAACCTTTTCTCCTTCAACAGCCGTAACCATAAGCACTTTTGCTGGTGATAGCGCCTTAGCAATGAATTCTAAAGGATCTTCACTCCATAAAATAATATCTATTTTTTCACCGCCGAGTTCACTAACAATGGCATTAACTCTACATCCCTTTTGCCCTACGCAAGCGCCTACGGCATCAAGGTTAGGATCGTGACTATAGATTGCAATTTTAGTTCGTGCACCCGGTTCTCTTGCAATCGCTTTAATTTCTATAAGACCTTGCTTGATTTCAGGAACTTCGTTTTCAAAAAGTTTTTTAACTAAACCTGGAGATGTACGTGAAACTAAGATCTGAGCATTTCTTCCGTCATTTCTAACTTTTTTAACATAAACTTTAATTACATCGTTAACGTTGTAAATTTCAGTAGGAACCTGGTCTTGAGGAAGAAGCAAACCTTCCACCTGCCCACCGCCGATTTCAACAAAAACGGTTTTATTTTCTACGCTTCTAACAATGCAATTTTGGATTTCGTTTTCTTTATCTTCAAATTCAGCAATGGTATTATCGCGTTCTGCTTCGCGAAGTTTTTGCATAACTACCTGTCTTGCCGTTTGAGCGGCAATTCTGCCAAATTGTTTGGGAATGAATTCTTGTTCGAAGGTATCACCAAGTTTATATGATTTCTTGTAGGTTTTCGCTTCTTCTAAAGTGATTTCATTTTCGGGATCGGTAACTTCTGCAACAACGGTTTTTACCATGCAAAATTTAACCGCGAATTTATCGGGATTCATTTTCAATCTTACTGTTCCCTGTACATTGAATTGACGCTTATAAGCAAGAGCTAAAGCGTTTTCTAAAGTATTGATAAGCATTTGCATATCCATACCCTTTTCAGCTACAAGATCTTCGAGTGCCAGAAAAAATTCCTTATTCATTATATATTCCTCCATGCGGATTTCCTATTCCGCAAATTTCGCAGATTTAATCAAAAATAATTGCTATATTAACCTTTGCAACCGTACTTAAAGCAAACTTCTTTTCTTCACCGTTTATTTCAATCGTAATATTATTTCCATCATACGAAGTCAATAATCCTTCGAAGAATTTTTTGCCTTTATCAGGTGCATATAACTTAACTTCTACCATTTGACCTAAAGCTCTATCAAAATCACGTTGCGTCCTTAAGGGTCGATCAAGACCAGGACTTGAAACGTTTAAAGTATACGCTGCGCCTAAAGTAAAATCAAATTCGTCAAGAGGTGCATCTATTGCCCTATGATATTTTTCGCAAGTATTTAGGTCGACTCCGTCTTCTGTGTCTATATACACCGTTAAAGAAGGATTTTTAGACATTTTAAAATCAACATCTACAAGTTCAATATCCATTTTAACGGCTATTTCGTTTAATAAAGATTTTAAATCTTCCAACTTTTTTGTCTTCATGCGGAAAATCCCCTAGAATAAAAATTTGAGAGTGGACAGCCACTCTCAAATACAACTTACGTATTAAGCATCTATATAATAACATATTATATAGGCTTTTGCAAGCATTTTTTTACCATAATTGCATTTTTTATAAATATAAACTTTTTTAAACACAATTTAGGCGTCAAATTCAGGCAAATCACCGTTAAGTTTTATCATTTCAATAAATGCTTGAGCAGTAGCGTACGCATCATTATAAGCCCTATGGTGGTCTAATTCAATACCAAAATAGTCACAAATATTATTTAGTTTGTGATGGCCCAACTGAGGGAGAACTTCCCTTGCAAAGGTAACCGTATCTATTCCCCTGTTTGAATAAAGGTAATTCAATGGCTTGGATTGATTTTTTAAAAAAGCGTAATCAAACGGCAGGTTATGCGCTATTATAATGCTCCCATAGCAAAATTTATATAAATCTCCCGCTATTTCTTCAAATTTTGGAGCGTCCGCAACCATTTCATCTGTTATTCCAGTAAGTTCAATTACGTTATCGGGAATTTTTCTTTCCGGATTGACAAACGTTGCAAGTTTTTCTACGATTTTTCCATCAACGATTTTTACTGCCCCAACTTCAGTAATTTTATCGTCCTGCGGTAAAGTTCCAGTCGTCTCAAAATCTAATACCACAAAACTTTTTCCTATTAAACAAGGTGGCACCGTTTCTGCAACGGAAAACATATCTGTTTGCATTACGCTTTGAATATATTCGGGCTTCACAACAAGATAGCTTTCGGGAGGTCTTCTTGATTCTTTTTCCTTGTATACAAAATTCTTGGGCAATTCACAATAATTTAAACTTGAAATTGTAAATCTATGATAACCTTCCGTCGTAACCTCCGCTTTACCGACGGCAATCATTTCACTACCTTCTTGAACTTTTTCCATCTTTTTTAGAATTTCTTTTGTTGAAAATACAGTTCCAGACATTCTGCCAGTACTATCATTGAAATCTATAATAAAAAATGGTTTTCCTTTCTTTGTTTCTCTTTGTCTTATACCTATAACTTTACCAGCAATAGCAATCTCACCCGATCTTTCTAATGCATCAGCAATATACATTACTTCGTTAGTATCGTTATTATCGAACAATCTTGTAACAGCATCAACCTTAAAATATCGAGCTGGAATTTGCTCAATCCTAGTATAGTCTATCTTTTCTTCTTTTAATATATCTACTACTTCACTATCTTTTTTTGGTTTAAATTTATATGCAAATCGCTCACAAAAACATTCGCTTAAAAAGTCGTTTACTTTGCTGAAAAAATTAGAATTTTCAAGGTGTGAACATACTTCTTTCTCAAAACCAAAAACAACGGTAACACTATCGTCTGTTCGAATAATTTCTATATCTTTTTCATCAACTCTATCTTTTAAAACGCGGTATTCTGATGAAATAAACTCAACCACTTTTTTTGCTAATAGGTCGCAGTCACAAACTATTTTTTTCAAAAATAGTTCTACCTTTACAAAAGGCAACGCCCTATTTATCGCTTTAATAATTTCTATTTGATCACGTTCATCAAAATGCACGCTTAAAATTAAAGTAATTTCTAATCTTTTGCTTTCTTTATGATAAACAGCACTTTCAATCTTTGCCCCTTCATAACGAAAATCTATTTGTTTTACGTCTTGTATAATATCGTTCATAATCTCGCTAAATAAGTTTATTTATCTCTTCTATAAATATTTTTTCTGCGTCCTCTGCAAGGGTGTTCATATATACTTCCCCTTTCTTAAATATTACGCAATTTTTTCCATTTCCTGCAATACCTATATCGCAGTCTTTTGCCTCACCCGGGCCGTTTACTATGCACCCCATAACTGCAATTTTTAAAGATTTCTTTATATTCGCAGTAAGCGCCTCCACTCTATTTGCTAAAGTAATACTATCATATTGAGTTCTTCCGCAAGTAGGACATGCTATAACTTCCACACCATCTTTCCTAACATCCAAAGATCTCAATAATTTTACCGCAGCAACAACCTCTTCTTCTGGACTTGTGGCGAGAGAATACCTTATCGTGTCCCCTATTCCATCAAGAATTAGAGCTCCTATCCCTGCACTCCCCTTTATAAGTCCTGTTTTAAGCGTACCTGCTTCAGTTACTCCAACATGTAAAGGATAATTAGTTTTTTCACTTAAATATTTATATGTTTTTACGGTCAATGGAACAGAAGATGCTTTTGCAGATATAACAATATCGCTAAAACCATGTTTTTCTAACATAGATACTTTTTCTAAAGCGCTTTCAGCAAGAGATATTTCATTTTTTCCGTACTTCTGTTCAAATTTTTTTTCAATACTACCGGTATTAGACCCAACTCGACATGCTACACCGTTCATTTTTAACGCAGTAGCAACTTCGGCAATCCGAGATTCGCTTCCTATATTCCCGGGGTTAATTCTAATCTTATCCACCCCCTGCTCTATAGCTCCTATTGCTAATTTATAATCAAAATGAATATCTGCGACAAGCGGTATAGATATATTATTTTTTATATTTTTTATTGCTAATAAATCGTTTTCGTCCTTAACTGAAACCCTAATTATATCACACCCCAAAGCGGAAAGAGCGCGGATTTGATTTACAACTTCATCCGCGCATTCGGTCTTAATATTCGCCATTGATTGAATGGCGATGGGGTTACCACCGCCTATTACAACGTTACCTATTTTTACCGCTTTAGTCATATTTTCTACCTTTTAAGTTAATTATTTATCTCATATAAAATACGCAAGCCTTGCAAAGTAAGACTTCTATCCGTATAATCTATGCACTTTGCTTCTTTAGAAATTATCTCTCCTAAACCACCCGTGGCAACTACAACACATTCTCTACCGATTTCTTTCTTCGTTTTCTTAACGAGATATTCAACTAAACCAGCATATCCATATAACAAACCAGCCTGCATATTAGTAACCGTATCTTTACAAATTACTTTACCTGGAAGTTCTAGTTCGATATTTGGAAGTTTTGCCGTACCGTTAACCAACGAATCTAAAGAACTTTTTATACCAGGTGCAATTACACCACCTATAAGTTCGCCCTTTTCCGTTATTACGTTGATAGTCGTAGCTGTGCCAAAATCAACACAAATAACAGGCATTTTTCCGCCGTACTTTCTAAACGCAGCAACGCTATTTACAATACGATCTGCGCCTACTTCTTTAGGGCTATCCACTTTAAGATTGATTCCAGTTTTTAGCCCTGGTGCAACAGTTAAAGGCCTTTTTCCTAAATACTGTTCGCACATATGCTCCATAGTATAGTTAAGTTGTGGTATTACAGAAGACATTATGACGCCTTCTAAATCGCTGGCCTTTAAATTCACACTTTCTAACAAATCTTTAACAATTACGCCATATTCATCTGCTGTGGAATTACGTTTTGAAGTAACTCTAAAAGTCGCAATTAACTTTTCTTCTTCAAAAACACCATACTTTATATTCGTATTACCAATATCTATGCACAAAATCATAACTATTTCCTTTATAATTTTATAATTTTTAAAACCCTATTTAAAGTGGGAGCAACTATTAAATTTATAGCAAGTTCGATAAAGAAATTAAACGTAACTAAAGAAACGCAAATAAAAATAAGAACGTTCTGAGTGCCTGCCATTGCGTAAACCGAATTAGTCATCAATAAGCAACCAACGATAAATAGTGCAGTATTAACGACTGGAACTATTGCAGAAGCCACAAAAATCGCCACTATTTCGTTCTTTTTTGATAAAATTTGGTAAGCAATACCACTTAATAAACCTGCCGCCGTAGTTTTAACTATACAAGTAAAAGTAGTTACGATAGGATCGTTAGCCCAAATAAGAGCATAAAAAGGAACTGCACCCATAATAACTTGAATAAGAACTACAACGCCACAGGCAAAACCAAGTAACGCCCCTACTATAGGTCCAAAAATAATACTACCCAAAACTATGGGAATTAGGGTGAAGTTCAATTGAACAGGTCCGATTACTATTGTTCCACCCAGTGCTTGTAAAACAATAATTAGTGCAAGCAATACCGCAATACCAGTTATTTGCTTTGAGCTGAAAGTGAGTTTGTTTTTCATAAAGCCTCCAATCGAATTTCTTAAAGAATATCCGTTGCAAAAAAATATATATTACCTTCGTCCATCCCCTATCGGGTGACGGCAAAGTCCAAAATTATAGTAAAAGTATTTTATACTTTACTATCAATCATTTTACTTTATTTTTTTAACTTTTGCAACTATTTTTAAGTAATGTAACAAACTTTGCGCTTTTAGCGTAAAATGTATTGATAGCAAATTCTGCTAACTAATAATTATTAAGGAGTAAAAACTATGATGAACTGTATGGGCTTTATGAACAACTCTAACTGTTATCTTTGGTTGCTTATAATCATCCTACTTCTTTGCTGTGGTGGAGGAAACTGCATTAGCAATGTAATTGAAAAAATATGCGGTTGCGGATACCTAATTCCCATCCTTTTAGTTCTTTTATGTTGCTGTAACGGCGAAAAATGTAGACAGCGAGAACCTAAACCCTTCCCTGGTTGCACCTGCAAATAATAATTACGTTCGCCATTAAGAGCAAAATTAACCAAATACATAAAAAAAGACGTATTCAATACGTCTTTTTTCGTTTACTTAAACATATTTTCTTTATTTTTTAAGAACCTAGATAAGAATTGTAGGTTTTCTAATTCTTCATATGAGGACTTTAATAATTGATCATTTTTAATTTCAAATATTTCGGCATCTGGAATAGCACACATTATAGGTGAATGTGTACATATAACAAACTGGCATTCATGTAGCGTTGCAAATAAGTTTATCCTATATGCTAAAGCATATTGATTATAGAAAGATAATGCTGCCTCTGGCTCGTCTATTAAATAAAATCCACCCTTCTTCAGTCTTGACAGGAAAAAGTCAGTAAACCCTTCCCCGTGAGATTGCTCTGAAAGGGTTCCACTATATTGATTTTGCATCTCGTTAAGAGTTCTATAATAAGGCATCAATGCAAAACTTTTTCCTTCTTCAGATATATCCGTACGTTTTTTTATCTCTTCAATTTCTGCTAAAGTTTCTGCCATTGTTTTATCAAAATTGTTAATGTATTTAATAAAACTTTCCGCAGAAAAATGAAGTGAAGTAGACGGCTTAATTTTTGATATTCGAAAATATTCATCTAAGGGTTCAAGCAGGTTTTCTTTATCATTAAAAACACAACCCATTTGCGTTGCAATAATCTTCAATAAGGTACTCTTTCCGCTTCCGTTTTCCCCTGAAAAAATCGTAACGGGTTTTGTAAATTTCAATTGAGAGAAAGTACATATTAGCGGAATAAATGGATACCCTGTTTTTTCTTTAATTTTCGATATATTCTTTAAATAAATCATTATCCGTTAAGAACTTGCATATTAACTACAACCATTTCTGTATCCGAAGAACTCATAAGATTTCGCTTGCTTACCCCTATAAAACCGTCTCCTAGTATTTCAAATATATTTCCAGAAGCATTAAAATCTGCAATTCTACCCTTGATTTCTCCATTTTCAACTAAAAACGCAAGCATTACAGGAACACCAACAACACCCTCAGTAGTAATATCACCGCCTGACGAAATAGCAACCCAAATTGCTTTTTTATCACCTAATAAAGTTTTCAAATCAGATGAAGTAGGTTCAAGATATATTCCAGGAACAGAAATAGATGGAACGCCATCGTATGTTCCTCCAGAAGTTTTAGAAAGTGGTAAACCAAACATGTTAGAAGTATTTTTTGTGTTTAAAATACCCTTAATAACACCTTTTTCTATTATAGGGGCTCTAAAATTCTTAGCTATTTCTCCCTCTTCGTCATAAAACGGTGCCAAACGATTGCTTTTTGGGTTTCTATCCACGTATACGCTTAATTTTTCGTTAAATACTTTTTCTCCGGCTTTTCCACTAAAAAGCGAACCACCAGAGACATAGTATTCTGCAATAAAATCTTTAAATATATACCCTAATATGTCGTAACTTTCAAAAATAACAGGATATGTACCATCTGGTAAAGCTATTTGTTCAGTAAAAAAATTATCGTGCAAAAGTTTAACGTCAGCAACAATTTTATCTTCAACTGATTTTCCGTATTTACCAAAGCTTGCACTGTAATAAGCATCTATAATATTTGAAGAATCCTTATCTTTTACTTGAAAAAATACGGATAGATTCGTGCTTTTGAAGGATAATTTAGTATCTTCACTATTATGATAAGAACCTAAATTTTCTGAAAGTTGAACTTTACCGTTAACTAAAAATCTAGGACACGCCTTTGCAACTTTTTTTGCAAGTCTTTTTGCAATAGGCATAATTTTTTCCTTTTCAATAACAGGCTTTGAAGTTATTATTTCTTTATGTACCCCTTTACTCAAAGTTGTAGAATATGGAATCTCATCTGAGAGCTTTTTTATTGCTTGCTTTTCAAGATCCGCAAAATCAACTTCACCTAACGCTCCAGCAACGCCTATTTTACCATTTTCATACACACGAACTGTGTTAGTACGTTCGTCTATTTCTCTAAATGAATCAACAGCACCATCGGTTATATTCAAGGTTGTTTCACTACTCTTTCTAACGATATATTCTTTCTTCATAATCAACCTCCAACATTATTGCACAAACATTTTAGAAACTCTTACGTAAGGGCCACCAAATCCAACAGGAAGACTAGCTTGTTCGTTTTTACCACATCCGCCCATCACAAAACTAAAAAGCTCAACCTTGTCAGATAAACCGTCAATTAATCCTAACGTAGAAAAAACGTCCCCAGTAATAACGCTTATTTTTACCGGTCGAGTTATTTTGCCATCAACTATCTCATACGCAATGTGGGGCGCAATTGTAAATTTACTCATACCCGAACCATGCTTAACATTTTTTACGTAATAACCAAATTTCACGCTGGAAAATAATTCGTCTTTTGTATATTCACCCTTTTCTATATAAGTGTTCGTCATCCTAACAATCGGTTCAAAAGTACAATCAACAGATCTAGCGTTACCAGTTACTTTTTCATTTAAATATGCAGAAGTTTGCGCATTATGCAACCTTCCCGCAAGCACTCCGTTTTTAATTAAATAATTTTTACGAGAGTGACTCCCCTCATCATCGTAGGGTACGTATCCACTACCGAGAGTTTTACCACAATCCACAATGGAAAGCAACGGTAAAGCAACAGTTTTCCCAATTTGCCATTCACGGCGAATACCTTCGTCAGCTAACATAAAATCCGCTTCCGATTTGTGACCGAATGACTCATGAGCAAAAATACCAGCAGCTTCAGGAGATAAAATCACCGTATATTCACCTGGAGAAACATTTACGGCTTCTTTTAAACATGCGATTTGTTCGTTAAAAGAACGCTCTATTTCTCTTTTCTTTCCTTTTAATTTAGTAAATTCCGTCTCTCCAAATTGCTTTTCAGCTTCAAAGAATTCTTTACCTTCAGTTAAAGTACAAGAAAGCATAATTCCGCATGTTTGATAATCGTATTTTATATACGAACCTTTACTTGACGAAAATTCATAAACACTATTTCTATCTACGTACGTCGCGGAAGGCATAGACATATGCGGTGATGCCGATAATGCTGGAAGATAACTTTCCAACAGTGCCTTTTTTTCATTAAGCTCTACGTTTCGCACGGATACATGAGCAAAGACCATTTTTACGTCGTTATTTACTTCAAAACGCTTAACTATTCGATTTTTTTCAATTTTTAAATTTTCTTTCGCTTGAATATAAAGACCATCTAATTTTTCTTGAACGTCACTTAAATTAGTCGTAGACGCAAAATACCACATTTTCCCATCAAAAACACGAATTAAAGCTCTTTTTTCGTTTCTTTCCTTTATTTCCTTTAAAAAACCGTTTATATATGAAATAGTCGTGGTAAATCTATCTTCTACCTTAACGTCTGCATAATATCCTTGTTTAAAATTATACAAAGTTCATTCCTCCTTGTTTTTGACTACATTATAATCCCATTTTCGCGTCTTGTAAATAGTATTTTTTTAAAAGGTTTAATTTTTAACCTAAGTGGTAAAAAAACGCCTATAAATACTATAAAGATTGTAACTGTGCGTAAATAATTTCCGCAATTAATTTTGCACCCTCGTCAGATGGATGCAATCCGTCTGGCATATACATTTTTTGTATTGCGGGAATCGCTGGTTGAAGTCCGCTTATTTTATACAAATCAATAACTGGCAAAGAATAATATTCAGCAACCTTTCTTTGTACCTTAACATATTCTTCCAAAACTACCGTTGGAATATTTCTCACTTCTTTTACCCTGTTATTTTCAGATAATCTATGAAGGGGTGTAATAACTACAATTCTAGCCTTTGGAAATTTTTCAATTAATCCACTAAACAACACGTGACAAGCCCCAACATAGGTATCGTCGGTTCTATCTGTATCCTCGCCAAAGGGGGCATCTCCGTGCCCAAAATCATTAGTTCCGCCAAATACTAATACGACGTCTGGATCTTCTTTTATTCGATGCATCCTTTGAATAAAAGATTCTTGAAAAGCAGGATTATCATTTATCGTTTGCTTGGCAAATCGCGTTCCGCTAACGCCATAATTATATATAATAGCACCAGATAATTCACCCAATACAACTGGATAAGAATATACGGAAGGATCACTTGTTCCAACCCCTTCTGTTATGCTATCCCCTAAAACAACTATTTTTTTATTCTTTATATTCATATTTTACCACCTACATTTATTTAATATTGTTTAATATTTTACCATATCACTTGTGAAAAATCAAAAAAAATATTCGTATATTTTTCTTTTTACAAAAAAATTCGCCCTACTAAATAATAGGACGAACTAAAAATATTATTCACGCTTGTTCTTGTGATAAATTTTTTTCAATAAAATTTAATAAATCAATCAATTTAATTCCATCTAATGTATTTAAAGTTTTTTCGCTTGCCTGAAGATTAAATATCGTTTTATATTCATCAACAGTTAAATTCAATAAAGCCTCAAGCCCTGTATCCTTTAAAGTCTGGTAAAATAATCCTTCCAAAAGTATATCGTCTATCGTTGAAATCTTTAAACTGTGATTGCTTGAATTTATTTCCGTTGGCAAGAATAAATCGCCAATAGTAACGTTATCAAATAAACTGTTAAACGGAATTTTATCGCCAAATATTTCTTCAAGCGTTCTATCTTTATTACTTTCAATAATTTCTTCAAGCGCTATTTTTATTTCTTCAACTATTTGACTTATTTGTCCGTTTGCTAGAGCTATTGCATCAAACAATTCTTCGATGCTTATCGTGGATTTATCAACAATATCACAAATAATTAAATGCAAATCCCCTACCGTTAAGTTCTTTAAAAATTCAGTATCTTCAAAACCTAAAGATAGTGCACAATCGCTTATATATCCATTCAAGTATCCGTCAACCGTATCCATAGTAAGTGATTTATTATCACCTAAAAATTGCCTAATAGAATGCAAATCTCCCTTTACAAATGACGCTATGGCATTTGATAATTCATCAATAAAAGCAACGGCTTCAGAATTCGTTTTGTCACATTCAAAGAATGTAATCAAGTAATTATTAATGCTTTGATTTAATAGGCTGTTTGCCTGTTCCAAATACTCTACTGCTTCATAGTAATAAATAATTAAATTAGAATATCTAGTCGCCTTTTCATGGGAATCCTGAACTTCATTTTCATCCATGAAATCTTTTATTATCTTGTAAAAATTTGCATCTTGATTTATAACAAGTTCTCCTAAATTGCCATCTAAAAGATCCTTGAGATTATTTCCCCATTCTTGTATTCTTGTTATTTCTTCAGGCTCGACGTTAGTTGAATCGATAGTTAATACTGTAACTATCGACGTTATTACTTTATCTACGTCAAAAGTTTTCGTTACTGTTATAAAATCACCTATATTTACGCCGTTATACCATTTCATAAGTTCTGCTTTAGCCATTACTATCGTTAGATCGTCTGACGGCTGAGTGGAAAAATATGCATTAATTAAACTAAGAACAGAGGCACTTTTATTTACTTCTACAGAAACCAATTTCCCATTCAACACATTATTTAAAGCAGTACGAATTTCCGTGTATTTATTTTCACCCGAAAATTCCATAACGTCAATAACAAAATTAGTAATTTCATCAATGTCTGTTTCCTTGATAAATTGATCGACAAAAGTGTAATCTCCGTTTGAAATGTCGTATAAATCAGAAACGGTAAGCTCGAAAGTTCTACTAAAAAGATTTTCTATTCCATCTGGTAAAAGAGGTAAAACTTCAGAAAAACTTATTTTTAAGTCACTTTCAATAAAACTTACAACGGTTTTACTACCGTAAATTCTTATATCCGCTTCAGAAAGAGCCAAAGCTTGTTTACCTCCTACATCGTAATCATAAATCGCACAAGTGACCTTATTTAAGCGGGTTAACTCGCCATCCTTTGCTATGTACCAATTACCATCTGAATAATAACCAACGTCTATAAAACTTGATAAAAGCGTTTGAGCAAGATCCCCAACTCTAACGTCGTTCATAATTTTGTATAATCCAGAATATTCACCATCTGCTATCAGGTAAACGTCTTTAAGTGTCACACTATTAAAATTTTCATTTACCTTATCGAAAACAGGATCTATATCGATTTTAAATATTTCCGGTTGATCATTAGCAGAATTACTTGAAGACGATCCTAAAGGACTGCTTTGGGATAGAGATGAAGAATTATCCTTAGACGAAAATCCCCCAGCTAAAGCAACTATTCCCACGCTTATTCCGGCAGCGGCTATAACAGCAAGCGCGATAAGTAAAATTTTCTTCTTCATTAACTTTCTCCTTTTATCAGATATTCAACCCAACATCCATCTATAATTAAACGTTTTTTAACCTATATTTATTGATTACGTCTACTTATTATTAATTTTATTACTAAAAGCATAATTTGTCAATCCATTTCAATAAAAAGCATAAAAAAACTATCGGCTAACTCCGATAGCTTTTTATCAAATGGGTTTGAGTCGACCTGTAAGCCGAGTTCTGTCTAGTGCGGTTATCTATCTAGACTTATCGTTGCCGATAAGTTCAAGCGACCTTCGAATGAATATACCGGTCAAAGCCCCGATTGTATATTCCTATCTTGCTTCAGGTGGGGTTTACACAGCCTCCCGCGTTACCGTAGGAGCGGTGAGCTCTTACCTCGCCTTTTCATCCTTACCCCAAAGGGCGGTAATTTTCTGTTGCACTTTCCTTAAAGTCACCTTCACCGGCCGTTAGCCGGCACCCTGCTTTGTGAAGCTCGGACTTTCCTCGTGATGATTCCTTCATCATCCCGCAACCGCACAGTCGGCTCAAACTTTCTATATTTTATCACACGCAAACAAAAATGTAAAGCGAAAAACAATGCTTATTTTTTTATGCCTGAAAAATCGCCGAACAACACGTTTGAAGAGTAAAAATCAATGTAATTATCTTCTCTTTTTTTTCTATCAATAGCTACTTCAATCAATTCCGTCAATATTTGTTTAAACTCTGAAAATTTACTACAAAACAAATAATACGCCATCGAGCCAGGTATTGAATTTATTTCGTTTAAATAAATTTTTCCGTCGTGCAACAGATAATCAAAACGCACTATAGACGAAAATTCTAATTTTCTATATATTTTTTTACTACTTTCTTTAATAGTGTCAATTAATGAAACCGCTAAATCATTTGCGATTTTTCGATTATTCCCAACGGCTTTATCGTTAGAACCGTATTTATCATCAAACGATAAAAACCCTGACGAATGCATTGCCTCTTCAACTTCAGAAACGGTAAGAGTGTTACCAACTCCTTCATAAACCGCGCAATTTAAATCTCTTGCCCCCTGCAAAAATTTTTCACACACAACTTTATCGTCATAATTAAAAGCTTGAGTTAAGGCAGAAAATAATTCTTCCTTTTTGTCAACTTTTTTTATGCCTATGCTAGAGCCTAATCTTGCCGGTTTTACAATCAAGGGAAAGGCGAATCTATTAGACAAATAATCAATAATTACTTTTGATTTTTCGTAAAAGTGTTTTCTTTTAACGCAAAAATAATCAACTGTATTTATCTCTATTCCGTTTAATACCTTCTTCGTAAATTCCTTATCAATCGCAAGCGAAGAAGCAAATAAATCAGACCCAACGAAGGGTATGTTGCATAATCTTAACAACCCGATTAAAGTTCCGTCCTCCCCGCCCCTACCATGCATACAGTTAATACCGCAAAAAACCGTATAAGATTGCAATTTCTTTTTACTGTAAAAACAAACTACAGGCGATCCAGGTAAAAAGTAAATTTTGTTTAATTTGTTATAGTTGGGACTTCTATAGAAAGCAATGTTTCCTACGTCTTTTCCCGTATAAAACGCGCTTTGGTCATCTACGTATACAGGGATGGGATTATACAATTCTTTATCTAAACAATTAAAAGTTAATAAGCCCGTAATAACTGAAATTTCACGCTCTGGCGATTTTCCGCCAAAAAAAACTAATATATTTTTAATAAAAAACACCTCCGCTAATTTTTAGCTTTGGTGAAAACAATATCTTTAGTTTTTTTAAGAAAATTTATCGGGTAAATCATTTTCAAATAATATTACGTCACCCTCTTTTATAATTTCATTTAACTTTTTCATTGCTGCGTCTAAAGTATTTGCATAAATTATTTTTTCTGGGTCAAATCCATTTTCAACCATTGCACTCTTGATAATTAGCGCAGCTATTCGACCTACTAAAACAGCAATATCACATGAAGACGCAAGTTTTTTGCCAAGTCTATAGTTTTCCATATCTTCGGCAAAGCCCATTTCTACCATGCCTGGGGTTATTACAATTTTTCTACCCTTAAATAAATTCAATACTTCCATCGCTGCATCAAAACCAACGGGATTACTGTTATAACTATCGTCTATGATAATAATGCCTCGATCGTTTTTTGTAACGCTTAGTCTATGTTCAACAGGAGTTACACGACTAATACCCGCGCTTATTTCAGGCAAAGATAAACCTATTTCATAGGCTATCGCAGCAGATATACATAAGTTAGAAACGTTATGTCTGCCAAGTAACTGCGTTTTACATTCGATTTCTTCGCTGTGTACAACTAAAGTAAACCGCGTACCATCATGATCAACCGCAATATTTTTTGCGTATACTTCTGGTTTTAAAAAAAGATTAAGTCCGGCGGGAATACTTTTTATTTTACAATCAGAAAACAGTTCAGTTGTTTCTTCGTTATCAACAGTATACACTACTGTTCCGCTACTCATACTTTCAACTAATTCATATTTAGTTTGTTTGATTGCGTTTAAAGTTCCAAAAGTTTCTAAATGTTGGTTAGTTATACCACTAATAATAGCATAATCAGGCTCTACGATTTTTGCTAATTTGCCTATATCTCCTATGCGACGAGCACCCATTTCTGCAATAAATACTTGATGCGTACTTTTAAGATATTTTACTGTTTTGCATATCCCCATAGGAGTGTTATATGAACTAGGGGTTGCTAATACCGAGTATTTTTCTTCTAAAATCGTTGTTAAAAATCTTTTTATAGAAGTTTTCCCATAGCTTCCTGTTATTCCTATTTTAATAAGATCATTTCGTTCTTTTAATCTATTAATGCACAAATTCACGTATTTTTTTTGCACGTGAAGTTCATATGGTTTCGTTATATAATAACCAACTAAAACAAAAACGGGAATAAATAGTGGCATTAAGCAAATGGGTGCAAGTCTTATTCTTACAAGCAAAGAGTTTTCGCTAAAATAAAAGGCGAAAACATTTAAGCCTACGATTAAAGCAAAAGAAATGATAAACAAAAAAGCAAAATACGTTACAATAAGTCTATTCATTCTAGCCGTATAAACAATAGGTATCTTCTTTTTACGTTTTTTATCCGCTCTAAAATAATTTAAAAGCAACACAACGTAAAAAATAAAACCTATGTAAAATATCCATGCTTTATCTACAAACGCAAATGCTATATTCGTAAGCAAAAAACCTAATATGCTTAACATGGATACCGTAGCAAGTCTATTCAAATATACGTTATCTCTTCTTCTAAGCCATTTGAAATAGCCAATCCCTTCATATCCCGATTGTTGCATAATTTGCAAGAACTTATATGAAGCAAGCAATAATAAAACGGCGTTGATAACACTCATCAAGAAATACGCGATAAGATTCCATGTTGTAAATAAATCTGCTATAGTGTTTTCGGTTGTAAAATATAGCATTATACTAAAAACTCCCTAACAACGTTATTAAATTCCATGGGGCGTTCGGTAAAACAAAAATGACCGCATTCTCTCATAATATATTTTGAACAACTTGGAATATTTTTTACCAATCGATCTGCAATATATAACGGAGTTTGATCGTCTTTTGCCCCAAAAATCGCAAAAGATCGCGCTTTTACATAAGGCAATATATCATCTAAATATTCATTCGTTACAAGTTTGAAAGACTTTTTCATTATATCGTCTAGCATATTGTAATCTGAAGAAAAAAAATGTCGCTCCAAATATTCTTTGGGAAAAAAAGGTTTAGCGATTTTGTATACTTTTCTTTTTAAAAATTTTCTCAAAGAAAAATGTGGTTTTAATCCAGCTGCCCCACAAAGAACAAGTTTATTGACGTTATCATTTATAGCAGAACTCTTTAAAGCAATCCTGCATCCAAAAGAATGTGCTATAACGTTAACTTTTGTACCATATCTATGCACAACTGAACAAAACTCATTAATGTAATCGTTTAAAGTATATGCAGACGTTGCCGGTTTATTGCTACCAAATCCGTATAAATCGTATGCTATAACTTTAAAATATTTTGAAAAAAATTTTATTTGAGAATAAAAAATCTCCTTATTACACATGAAGCCATGAAGCAAAACTAAAGGATCGCCTTTTCCTTCTTCTATTAACTGCAACGAATTATTCACCTAAATTAACCTTGCCATAACTATTGCATCTTCTGCATTCTCGTAATAATTTTTTCTTATGCCTACCTGGTTGAAGCCTATCTTTTCATATAGTCGACGAGCAGGATAATTCGAAACCCTAACTTCAAGGTAAAACATGTTAACCCCCAAACGTGAAAGTTGCTCTATAAGTTGATTAATCATACTTTCAGCGATTTTTTTTCGTCTGAAGTTCGGGTGCACCGCAACAAGAGCAATATCAGCCTGATCCATACAATATATAGCGCCGACGTATCCTATTACTTGACAATTATCCTCTGCAACTAATCCGTAAAAATTTGGCGATGTAAACGTTTGCGCTATCATCTCTTCGTTCCACGGATATTCAAAACAAACC
>JAZOCA010000073.1:0-12201 GCA_045596285.1 Christensenellaceae bacterium
CTTAAAACTGACTTCTTTTAATAGTCTTGTTTTACCGATACTAAAAAAAACGATAAAGTAAGATAAAAAATAGAGTAAGTGCTTGCGCGATATACAATTTAAAGTATCACGCAAATTACTTACTCTTTTTTTTGCAAATTATTGATTATTTTGTTGTTTTTTGTCTAAAAAAGCCCCTGTATAGGTCGATTAACCGCACTTTGATGTTTTTATAGTGTTTGAGCGTAATCAATGGGATCGCCAAGAGTTGCAACTATTCTTTCATCTAATTCCGGGGTTAAACCAACGCCGTGAATAGATATTTGCGTAAGTGGCCAAACGATTTCGGCGGTAGTTAGTTTTACCGCCTCGCCCGTTAGCATATTGTTAAACATAGATTGCATAATACCTTTTCCATAACTTTTATAAGCGCCTGACGAATTTGCTTCTAAAACCACTTTTACTATATTGTTACCGCTTTTTGCATCGTAATCTAAAACCGCCCCCATAAGCGCTTCTGAAGCGGAAGCAGAACCCGAATTTGCTAAAAATACTATTTTTTTAAAATTGTAATTATCGTAAGTTGATTTTGGGGAATAAAAAACTTCTTCTTTTCCGCCCTTATAAATAGCCTTTTGAACTAAAAACCTACCGTCTTCATCACTATCGCATAGATAAGATGCGATTTGGGCAAGGATTGAAAGGTATCCACCACCGTTATTTCTTAAATCTATAATTAAGTTTTCGCAGTTATTTTCTTTAAATTTATCAAGCGCGACCTTAAACTGCCCCGCTCCGCCTGCCGTACCATTTTTCAAGCCGTTAAAGGAAGTGAATTTTAAATACGCCCAACCGCTATTTAAAGTTATACCTTCACCTTCATAGGGCGTAAAATTCAACTCATCTCCTTCGCCCATAAAGCGATAACTACCGCTTTTATCGGTATAGAAAACGTAATTTTCGGTATATTCGCCCTTTTTTATATCAATTTCACGCAAAGAGCCGTTACTACGAAGTTGTAAAGTGATATAATCTGAATTTTGGGATATAAAATTTTGAAATTCGCCTGTTACAGCGGGAATAAAATCGGCATCATTTGGATTCTTGTATCCCACTATTGTATCGCCGACTTTTACACCTGCCTTTTCAGCGGGGGAATTGCCTGCAATACGGGTTATTTGAAGTTCTGAAGTTATAGCAAATCCGTAACCGCTTTTACTACCCTGACCTTCTTTTAAATATTTTTGATATTCTTCCTTAGTGTAATACCCGGAATATATATCCATTATTGAACTTGCAAATTCGTGCGGAATGGAAGCATCGTCTTTGTAATAATGGTTTTTGTAAATATCAATTATATACTCTATCGAACGAAGTTCTTTGCTTAACGAAAAATAGTGTGTGAAATACCCAGCAAAAAACAAGGCGATAATGATAAAGCCAACCGCTATTCCTTTTAATAAGTTTTTTATATTATTGTTTATTTTATTTTTATTATTTTCGTCCATAAACCACCAAAAATAGCCGATAATCGACCTATAGACTAACTTATTTGTTAGAAATCTTATACAGCAAACTGCATAATCTAAAGGTAATTGCATCTGAAAAATTTCTTATATCTAAGCCCGTTGCCCTTTGAATTTTATCTAATCTATATGTTAGCGTGTTGCGATGCATATAAAGTTTTCTTGCCGTTTCGCTTACGTTTAAATTGTGTTCTAAAAACTTTTCTGCAGTTCCAAGCATATCGGGATCGGCAAAAATACTTTTCGCGTCGCCGTCTACTAAAACGTTATAGTAGTTAATTAAAGTTGCGGGCGGTAAATCTTCTATCATTTTATAAAGCATATATTCTTTGTAGGAATGCACGCTGTTTTTAGACTGTAACGCTTCGCTTATTTTAAGCGCACTTTCCGCCTGAGCGTAAGACTGCATACTTTCTGATAAACTTCTAACCGTTCCGCCAACCCCTATTTTAACCCTTAAACCGCTCTCTTCAAAAATAGAGCGACATAGAAGTTCTGCGTATTCTACGGGCGATTGAAATTCACTATCCGTTTCGCTGGTAAGATATTTTACAAAAAGACATGAATCATCTGAAATAGCGGTTGCGCTATCTAATCCGTTAATGGTATAACTTTCTAAGAATTCAACTACTTCGTTTGCACATTCAGGCTTACCCGTAATTAAAAGAACGTAACAAGGCACGGGTGGAACGGAGAATTTACGCATATATTTTACTATTTGCATACCGCTACAATCGCCGAATACTATACTTCTTAAAAAGTCTGCCTTAGAAAGAGTATCTTCTTGAATACCGCTGTTTTCCAAATGCCCGCATATGAACATTGCGTAATTTCTTTCTACTTCACCACAACCCTTTATTACACCATAATATATTTCCTTTTTAAATCGAAATCTAAACAGGGTTAAGTTTTGTTTTTTATCTTGTAAACCGTCGGTATACCCACCGCCGTATTCAAAAGGGATTTTTTCACCGCTTGAATAAAGATAATTAAATGTAAAGGAATATACGTCGATTTCTATTCCCGTTTTTTGTTTAAGTGTTCTTAAGGCAAGTATTAACTCTCTTTCCATGCTTGTCTCCATAAATTGTTTTGTGCAACTTGCACAATTATATTATACTTTTTTTTGGGAATTTTTGCAATCAAAAACCGCCCCCAAACAAAAATTTGGAAGCGGTATTTTAGTGATTTTAATCGCGGAGCAAGGTAACGCTATCGCATAGACCTTCTACAAAATCTTCTTCGTGAGATACAAGTATCAACGCCCCTTCGTATTTTAAAAGGGCTTCTTTTAACGCCTTCTTTGCCTTGACGTCTAAATGGTTGGTGGGTTCGTCTAATATAAGAAGGTTTGAAGGAGTATTGCACAAAACGGCAAGTTTTGCCCTAATCTGCTCGCCACCGCTCATATTTTTAAGGGGTTTTACTGCAAGTTCGCCTTTAAGCCCAACTTTAGCAAGTTGCGCTCTGACTTCTTTAGGATTTGCCCTTGGAAAAAATCTAGAATAATATTGCGAAGCGCTTTCTGAAGATTCGCCAAAGTTAAGTTCTTGCTCTAAATAAGCTATTTTTACCCCGCTATGGAAGGTAAAAAATCCGCTTATTCTTGGAATTTTATGCATAAGCGTTTTTATAAGGGTGGATTTACCTATACCGTTCGTACCCCTAACCCATAATTTAGTTCCCGAACGCATATGAATATTAAGGGCAGGAAGTATCGGTTCGCCGTAACCGATAACTAAATTTTTAACGTCTAACAAATCTTTAGTGTTAAGATCGATAGAAGGAAAGTTAAATTCAGCGTCGTAAAAAGTAACGGGTTTTTGCATCACTTCAATTTTAGCAAGTTGTTTTTTTCGCGCGTTAGCCATGCCGGCAGTTGATGCGCGCGCCGAGTTTTTATCTATGTACGTTTGAAGTTTTTTGATTTGTTCCTGTTGGCGATTATATTCGTCTTCATACTGCTTTTGATTTTGCTCGTGAAGCACTAAAAATTTATCGTAATTACCCGAATACTTTTTTATGTAGCCGTTTTCTATATTGACTATAAAATTTGCAACAGCATTTAAAAATTTAACGTCGTGAGAAATAACTATAAAAGTCTTTTTAAAAGAGTTAAGGTATTTAATAAGCCAATCTATATGCTCGATATCTAAAAAGTTAGTCGGTTCGTCTAACAGCATAATATCAAGTTCTGAAAGCAAAAGTTTGGAAAGCATTAACTTTGCTCTTTCGCCACCCGAAAGACGGCATATTTTGGTATCGTAACCAAAATAGTTAACACCAAGCCCGTTTGCTACCTTTTTAACCTTTGCTTCTAAATCGTAAAAACCTTCGTTTTCCAAGGTCTCTTGCATACGCGAACTCTTTTTTATCGCCCTATCTAACTCGTCGCCATCCATATCGCCCATTGAAAGGTAAAGATTTTCTAACTTTTCGTTAAGTTCGTAAAGATAATCGAAAGCCCCCGTTAAATATTCCATAACAGTAAGTTCGCCGTCTAGGGTTGCGTGCTGATCTAAATAGCCCTTTCTTACGTTGGGAAGCCATATAACTTCGCCTTCATCGTACGTAAGTTTATCTGCAATTATATTTATAAAAGTGGATTTGCCCGCACCGTTTAAACCAACTACGCCGATATGCTCACCGTTGTTTACCGTTAAAGAAGCATCATTAAAAATAAACTTATCGTCGTAACGGTGGGTTAAATTTTTGATTTCTAAAACACTCATATTGCACCAAGAAAATATATTTTACCGTTATATTGTAACTTATTTTAACAAAATAGTCAACAAAGATATTTGCTCGCAACGTATAATTTGTTTTATTTATATTTAGTAAGAAAATATATTAAAGCAGTTGAATTATTTTTTACTCTATGGTAAAATATAATCGTAAATAACAAAAACTATTTTAAGGAAAAGAGTATGAAAAAGAAATACGCTTATAAACTAACTCCACTTCTATGGGTACTTTTTATCTCTGGGCTTTTAGTTGCAGGTTACTGCGTTTTTGCCAACCTAACACGATTTATAAAACTGTTAGACGCGCCCGAAGCAGGAACGTATAATTATATCGCATCTATCTTAAGCGCGGTAATAGGTCTTACTGCATTTGTGTTTATTCCGCCCGCAATGTTTAACTCTTGTTACCTAATAGACGATAAGCATTTAACGGCAAGTTGGGGAATAGTAAAGAATAAATACGACCTTAAAGATATTACTTCCGTTACTCATTTTCGTCTAACCAAAAAGTTAGTAGTATACTTTAAAGACGAATCTTATACCGTTATTAACGTTTCACCTGAATTATTTGACGAATTCGCTCAGGAGTTAAAAGAACGCAATAAAAACATATTCTATGCTTTAAACACCGAAGATAAGGGCGAAAAATAGCCCTATAGCACGTTTAACGGCACTTTCATCACTAAATCGAATTAAAAAAATAACACCCGTAATTTCTATTTAAGATTTTGCGGGTTTATTTTTTATGAAAATATTCATTGTTTTTTTGTAAATTCATTAAAAATAATTGACAATATATAAATATATTTATATAATAATGACGTGGTTTAGTTTTATTAAACTTTTTGTTTAATTAAAATAACCTAGGGAGGCTTTATGTTACTTGGAGAAAAAATTAAACAACTGCGCCACGGTTGCAATTTAACACAAGGTGAACTTGCAGACAGGTGTGAACTAACTAAAGGATACATTTCTCAGCTTGAAAACGACCTTACTAGCCCTTCTATTGCCACTTTAGTTGATATTTTAGCGGCTTTAGGCTCTTCTTTAAAGGACTTTTTTGCCGAGGACGAAGAAGAAAAAATCGTTTATTCTGAAGATGACTTCATTGAAAAAAATGAAGAAAGTATAGTTACTAACTGGTTAATACCCAACGCGCAAAAAAACATGATGGAACCCATTAGAATAAATCTTTCTCCCGGAGCAAAAACCCAAGTGGATTTACCGCACGAAGGGGAAGAGTTCGGCTACGTTTTAGCCGGAGAGATAACACTTTGCTTAGGTAAGAAAAAATTCGTATGTAAAAAGGGCAATAGTTTTTACTACAAAGCAGATAAACCGCATTACGTTATAAACAACAAAAAAAGCGAAGCGTTGTTTATTTGGGTATCTACCCCACCAACTTTTTAATTTAAAACATTAGATAATCGACTTATAGACCTACTTTTTTTAGTTTTTAGGAGATCAACTATGGCAGAAAAAATTATCGAACTGATAAACGTTACCAAATCTTACGACGGAACGGTCGTAGTAGACAATCAAAACCTTTACATTAGAAAGGGCGAATTTATAACGCTATTAGGACCAAGCGGTTGCGGTAAAACCACTACTCTTAGAATGATAGCGGGTTTTGAAATGCCCGATAGCGGTAAGGTTTTGCTAAACGGTAAAGACATTACCGACCTACCCCCCTATTTAAGACCGATTAACACAGTATTCCAAAGATACGCGCTTTTTCCACATCTTAACGTTTACGATAATATTGCGTACGGATTAAAACTAAAAAAAGTAAAGGTTACGTATAAAAATGAAAAAACGGGCAAAGAAAAAACCCGCATAGAAAAACTTACTAAAAAGGAAATAGACGCAAAAGTTAAAAAAGCTTTAAAGATGGTTGACCTTGAAGACTTTGAAAAACGTGACGTTACTACCCTTTCAGGTGGACAACAACAGCGTATTGCTATTGCTCGCGCTATTGTAAACGAACCGCAAATTCTTCTTTTAGACGAGCCACTTGGCGCTTTAGACCTTAAAATGCGTAAAGATATGCAACTTGAACTAAAAGAAATTCACCGCAAGATAGGCATTACCTTTATTTACGTAACACACGATCAGGAAGAAGCGCTTACAATGAGCGATACTATCGTAGTTATGAAGGATGGCGCTATTCAACAAATAGGCACGCCCACCGATATATATAACGAGCCCAAGAGCGCTTTCGTTGCGGACTTTATAGGCGAAAGTAATATTTTCTCTGGTACGATAGTAGGCGACAAAAAGGTAAGATTTTTAGGCAAAACCTTCGATATGGTAGACGACTTTGAAATAAACGAAAAAGTTGACGTTGTAGTTCGCCCCGAAGACGTATTTTTGGTAGATGAAGGCTTAGGACAAGTTGACGGCGTTATCACTTCTAGTATATTTAAGGGCGTTCACTACGAAATGGCTATGCAAATAGGCAATAACGAAATAGTTATTCAAGACACCTTGCAACGCCAAGTTGGCGAAAAGGCAAGCATTATCATCAAGCCTATGGACATACATATTATGAAAAAGGAATTCGTTTCTAACGTATACGACGGCGTTATTACCAAGCGTAATACCGTAGAGTTTGCAGAAGGCGAATTCGAATGCGACGTAACACAACTCTACCCCGATTCCGTTTTAGATGACGAAGGATATTTGGTTCTTAAAAACGGGGAACGTATAGACCTAACTAATACTGCGGTTAAGGTTGAAGTAGGTCTCAAAGATATAGAAATCATAGATAACGAAGAAGACGGCGACTCTTGCGGGGAAATCGTTTCTATTATTTATAAGGGCGACCACTATCAAGTTATAGTTAGAACTTTTGAAGAAGAAGAGGATTTCGTTATTGATACTGAATACGTTTGGAACGAAAACGATAAGGTAAGCGTTAAGATTGCTCCCGAAAAGATCAAGCTTACGTTAAAGGTAATAGAAAAGAAATGAAAGCGCTTAAATTTTCCAGAAAACATCTGGGTATACCGTACGCGCTGTTCTTGCTTGTATTCGTAATATTGCCACTTGTTTTAATCGCCTTTTACGCATTTACGGACGCGAACGGAAAATTCACTTTATCTAATTTTATTCAGTTTTTTAAAAGCCCCACAAACGTTACGATTTTATTAAGAAGTTTCGGTATAGCATTCTTATCGACTGTTTTATGCCTTGTTATAGGCTATCCCGTAGCGTATATTTTAGCGCGCAGTAACATGAAAAAGTCAAGCGTATTATTACTTCTTTTCATTTTACCCATGTGGATAAACTTCGTACTTAGAACCGCCGCAATGAAGGAACTTTTATTCTTACTTGGAATGTATGAAAGCGGTAAACTTCACTACCTTAACACCGTTATCGGTATGGTTTACGACTATTTGCCCGTAACTATATTACCCTTATATACCGTGATTTCCAAATTAGATAAAAACTTGTTAGAAGCATCTGCCGACCTTGGCGCAAAGCCATTACACACCTTTATTAACACCACTTTGCCATTATCTACGCCGGGTATTGCAAGCGCGATAACCATGGTATTTTTACCAACTACCACAAGTTACGTTATTTCGGATACCCTTGGAAACAGCAAGGTAACAATTATCGGTAAATTTATTGAAAACAAATTTAACTCTGGCACGGCGGACGGTTGGAATGCCGGTAGCGCTATCGCTTTAATCCTTTTACTTTTCATCTTTGCAACCATGTTTATAAGCGGTAAATTCGAAGGAAGCGACGATAAAAATGCAAGGGGGAGCGGATTATGGTAAAAAAATTCATACAACGCGGTTACATTTTTCTTGTTCTAGCATTTTTATACGCACCCGTTTTACTTCTTGTGGTATACAGTTTTAACGCATCTAAAGAAATAGGAACTTGGTCTACCGAATGGAATTTAAGTTTATATAAACTTTTATTTAGCGACCAAAAAATTCTTACTGCAGTTAGCAATACTTTAATACTCGCATTTTCTTCGGCTACCATTGCAACCATTTTAGGAACTGTAGGCGCGATAGGAACTTTTTATTCAAAGAAAAAAGTTCAAAAGATTTTAGGCGGTGCTACGCAAATCCCCGTAATAAGCGCTGAAATAGTTACTGCTGTATCGCTTGCAATGATCTTCGTATTTTTAGGGTTTCCACGTTCGTGGGCATCTTTGATTATTGCGCACGTTGTAATTTGTTTCCCATTCGTATACTTAAACGTATTGCCAAAATTAAAGCAGTTAAACCCCAACCTATACGAAGCGGGCTTAGACCTTGGCGCAACGCCTACAAGAGCCTTACTTACCATAATACTTCCCGAAATACTACCGGGCGTATTTTCAGGCTTTATGCTTGCGGTTACAATGTCTTTAGACGATTATATAGTAACGACCTTTACAAAACCTTCCACTTTAGATACTATTTCCACTTATACGTATAACGCATACGCAAAGGGCGGAGCAAATACTTCCGTTCCCGCCTTAAGAGCGTTATCTACCATTATTTTCGTACTTGTAATTTCGGTGGTAATAGTAAACAACCTGCGCGCAAGCAAAAAAGCGAATTCGCGCTGATAAGGAGATATGCAAATGAAAAAATTATTCGCCTTTCTCTTTTCTTTACTTTTGACGTTCAGCCTTTTTTCGCCTATTGAAAAAACGCATGCAGACGAATCGTTGGAACTTAATATTATGAACTGGGAAGAATATATAGACGAAGGGGACGACGAAAACCCTTCGGTTATAGACGACTTTATTTCTTACTACCAGCAAACTTATAACAAAACCATTAAAGTAAACTACTCCACCCAAGGCACGAACGAAAACATGTATAGCGAACTGGTACTAAACCCAAATCACTACGATTTAGTTTGCCCAAGCGAATATATGATTTTAAAAATGCTTTCGGAAGATATGCTTGAACCCTTGCAAAGAACTCAAACGGTTAACGTAGACGTTTACGACGACGGAGTTTCACCATATATCGCAAATCTATTTAAAAATCTTGAAGTTAACGGCAAAAAACTTTACGACTACGCTGCTTGCTATATGTGGGGAACGATGGGATTCGTTTATAACCCAAACTTCGTAAAAGAAGAAGACGTTATGCACTGGAGCGCCGTTTGGAAAGAAGATTATTTTAATAAATGTACTATAAAAGATAGCGTACGTGATAGTTACGTTCTTGCCATCGGTTACGTTTACGCAGAAAAACTCAACCAACTTAAAGAAGAATTAGAAAACAAAAAAGAACTTTACCAAAACGGCCAAATAACCAAAGCCGAATACGATATATCTGTTAAAGATTATAACGACGAAATAACCGAAATCTTTAACAACGTAGACGACGATTCGGTTACAATGACCGGCGAAAGTTTAAAAACTCTTAACGATATGCTTTACGGCTATGAAGTTGATAGCGGTAAAAAAGATATGGCTGCAGGTAAAATTTGGATTAACTTCGCTTGGAGCGGAGACGCCGTTTATGCTTTGGACTTTGCAGAAGATCCCGAAGAAGTTGGCACAAACACGGCCGAACTTTACTATTGCGTTCCCGAAGAAGGAAGCAACATCTTCTTTGACGGTTGGGTTATGCCCAAGGGTGCTAACGTTGCCTTAGCGCAAGAGTTTATCAACTTTGTGCAACGCCCCGATATTGCTCTTAGAAATATGAACTATATCGGCTATACCACTTCTATCGCAACCGACGAAATATTCGATTACATTACCGGGGAAGACGGTTACGCTTATTGTGAAGATGACGTTACCTATTCAGACGGAAAGTATTACGTATACGGCGAAGACGAAGATGGATCCCCCGCTTATACTGAAGTTTTCCCAGTTGACCTTTCTTATCTTTTTGCAAGAGATGAAAATGAAAGTTATATCGCTTATACCGAAGTTTTAGGCAGACAGTTTTCCGCACAGTATCCCGATTACGATACGGTTTCGCGCTGTACGGTTATGCGCCATTTTTCAGATGAAGAATTGATTAAACTAAACGGAATGTGGGCAGACGCAAAAGAAGGTAATAGCGGAACGCGCGGACTATATATCGCGATAGGTATTAGCGCAGGGCTTTTAGCAATTGCATTCCTTGCTATAATAATTGAAAAACACGGTTTATTAAATCGCCACGGCATTAAGGGTTACACCGTTGTTAAAAAAGAAGAAATTTAAAATAAAACAATTAAAAAGTGGGGCTATAAATCGATTAGCCCCACTTTTGTTATTTAGTTAAAAATTATTTATTGACCTAAATTAGCCTATTATTTACTTTTGTAATACAAATAACAATGGCAATAGCCTTCGAAATTCGCATCTTTAATTTGATCGCGAAATTCTTTGCACATACATTTATTTTCTTCTGTTCTTTCCATTCGGCAGGGGCAATATCCGCCCGTGCGTTTTAAACCTTCTTGAACGGCTTGAACAACTTCTTTATTTTCGTTTAGCGTGATCTTCATAAAATTCTCCTTAAATAATATCTGTAAAGTTCTCGCTTTTAATAATTACTTCTGTGGTGTAAACCTGCCCTTCTCTTTCATAGGTGACGGTGATTTTTTCGTTAGGTCTTACGCTAAGCATATAATCTACGATTATAAAACGTCTAGTAACATCTAAAACATCGTCATCCTTTTGAACTTTTAAAATGTAGTCGCCCTTTTGAAGAATGTTTTTTACCGCTGAATTTTGGGTAACGTTTGCAACGCGAACTCTTTCTACTATTTCTACACTTTGGAACTCTTCGTTATAAACGGCTTTACTTTCTGCGCTTTCAACTTCAATTCCAAGTAAGCCTTTAGAAACACCTTTTCTACCCGACGGAACGTTCCAAAGAATATTTTCGGCAACGTATACTGCCAAAGTAGAAGGTATTGCATAACCCATATTTTCTATATCTGAATCCACCGTTTTTGCATTTACGATTCCTATGAGTTCTCCGTTTGCATTAAACAGACCACCACCAGAGTTCCCGGGATTTATAGCGGTATCAACACGCATGCAGCGGAATGTAACCGTAGTTAAATCATCTGCCCCGCGCATGGTTATATATTCTGAATCTACGCTTATAATGCCTGCCGTTGCAGAAATACCAGCTGCGTCTGGATTGCCTATTGCTATCGCGGTACTGCCTACTTCAATATAATTACTATCTGCAACACACACTTCTTTTGCAAGTGAGTTTTTTAATATTTCGCTATTTTCAACCTTTACTAGCGCGATATCGTACGTTAAACTTCCACCGACGTAAGTAGCGGGGATTTTCATATTTTCCTGCTCGCTACCATATAGATAAAGATAGATTTCTTCTGCAATTTTATCGTCAGCAATACTGCTACTGTTATAAAGAACGTGGTAATTTGTAATTATAATAGCATCGCCCTTTTCTTTATCTAAGCTGTAAATCACACCAGACCCTGCTGAATGAGACTTTGTTTCACCGCCTAAAGAACTAACCCTAAAAGAAGTAATTACGTCTACTACGCTAAATATCGCTTTGTTAATAGCATTTTGCGTTTGATAAGAAGATGATGCAAAATAATCTTTTATAAACTGTGAATAATCGCCTGTGTAACCGTTTTGCTTTGCAAAATCATACATTTGTTCAACCGTGAACGCGGGCGCATCTTGCCCATCTTTACCGCTTTCGCCATCTCTGCCGTTTTCACCTTTTAAAGATTCAAGCCACTCTTGCTCTGTTCCTACAAAACCATTTTCTACGGCAATATCGTATGCGCTTAAAGGCGCGCACGCCGTAAAGGATAAAGACAAAATAATCGCTAGCAGCATGGTGGATATTTTTATCGCTTTGTTTTTCATATAAACTCCTTAATCTTTCCTTTTATTTTATTATACCATTTTTTTTATAAATAATATACTGAATATGGTTTCAAATCGGTTAATTTTTATAAAAAATTTATTTCATCACTAAAATATATACAATTTT
>JAZOCA010000074.1:0-4892 GCA_045596285.1 Christensenellaceae bacterium
ATAATTTATAACCTAACAATGTGATTAAAATCTATAATATTACCTTTCATGGTTAAGAAAAAAATAAATTCTTCGTTCTTCTTTTTGTCAACAGTTACAGGAACTATTGCCTTCGGATATAAGCCACAACTCAAAGAAAAATCATATAATCTTTTTAGAACTTTTTCTCTTGCTTTTTTATCTTTCAAAACACCATTCTTTAACTTTACTCGTTCATGAAGTTCAAACTGAGGTTTTATAAGTGCAAGAATAATTCCATCTTCATTCAACAAAGAAACAAAGGTAGGTAATAAATATTCAAGTGAAATAAAACTACAATCAGCAACTATACCATCAATTTTATCAACAAAATTAGACGGCTTAAGAACTCTTGCATTAGTTCTATCCACTACAATAACTCGACTATCATTTGCAATAATGGGATCTAAAAGCCCCTCTCCAACATCAACACAATATACTTTCTTTGCGCCTCTTCTTAAAATACAATCAGTAAACCCACCCGTTGACGCTCCAACGTCAATAAAAATTTTTTTACTGACATCTAAATTTAAAGATATTATTGCACGTTGAAGTTTATCTCCACCCAAAGATACAAAGGGTTTCTCATCGCATACGACCTTAACTTCATCGCCAGTTAAAATATTGTATGAAGGCTTATTTACCACAGTACTATTTACAACGATTTCACCTCGAGCAATACTTTCAGATGCCTTATTACGTGATTTGAAAAAACCATTTTCAACCAAATAAACGTCTAATCTCATTAGTTTCTTCTACTTCTAATATAGTTATAAAAATTAATAAAAAACGTGTTTCTATCAAAGTTTTTGAGTATTTTTATGATAGACAAAAAAGTTTCATCGATTATATCGATTGTGCGTTGTACACCATAAACCGATATAGCGGTTAACTTTCCGGCATAGCCATCTTTACCCACAGTTTTTCCAACTTCTTTAAACGTGCCATTAACGTCTAATAAATCATCAGAAAACTGAAAGATAACGCCAGTTAACCTACCTAATTCTTCAAAATTTGAAATACTCTGTTCACCTGAAATCAAGGCCGCCATGACAAGTGGCGCGGTTAACAGTTTCCCCGTCTTATTATTTTGCAAAGATTGAAGAATTAACTCTTTATCATCAATCACCCGATCTTCGTAATATAAGTCATAAGCTTGTCCATTAATCATACCTTTTTGCCCAGAACAAGCAAAAAAATATTTTACTGCATTTAGGGTTTTCTCGTCAGATACGCAGGATAACGCTAATTCAAAAGCACAATTTAAAAGAGCGTCGCCCGCAAGTATCGCCATGCCTTCTCCAAATATCTTATGATTAGATAATTTACCTCTTCTATAATCGTCGTTATCAAGAGCAGGTAGATCGTCGTGAATTAACGAATAAGTATGGACACACTCTATTGCTACGGCAAGTTTTACATATTCAATATAATTACATCCTAACATATCTAAACATGCTAAAAACATAATTGGTCTAACTCTTTTGCCGCCAGCAAACAAACTATACGTAATTGCCGCTTTTAATTCATCATGACAATCAAGCGTGTCAGAAAAAACTCGTATTTCGTCTTCAACAATTTGTTTATATCTTGCGTATTCATCATTAAAACTCATCATTTAATCCCTTTTGATTAAGACACGCTTCATACGTATTCCAAAGCAACATAGCAACCGTCATAGGACCTACGCCACCGGGAACAGGGGTTATATATGAACACTTATCTTTAGCAGCATCAAAATCAACGTCTCCGTAAAGTTTTCCGTCTACTCTATTTATGCCAACATCAACAACAACTGCACCTGTTTTAATCATATCTGCTGTTATAATATGCTTTTTACCAACTGCAACAATTAAAATGTCTGCTTGTTTTGTAAACTGTGCTAAATTATTTGTTCGAGAATGGCATATTGTTACAGTACAGTTCTTTTCGAGCAATTTCAATGCGATCGGCTTCCCTACCATGTTGCTTCTGCCAACAACTACAGCATGTTTGCCAACATAATCAATTTTATATCCATCCAAAATACTTATGATTCCCTTTGGCGTGCACGGTGTAAATCCCATTAGGGAAAACAAACACGCACCACCACTCATAATTGTTAAACCATCCACGTCCTTATGCGGAGGTATAACGGATAAAACAGCACTTTCGTCTATACCTTTAGGCAATGGTAACTGAACCATTACGCCATTTATATCAGTATCCTCAGCTAATACTTTTACTGCACGCTCAATTTCTTCTTGGGATGCAGTTTTAGGCAATCTAACAGTTTCAGAACAAATTCCAACTTCGCTACATGCTCTTTCTTTAGATGAAACATAAATTTGAGATGCCGGATCATCACCCACTAAAACTATTGCCAGTTTAGGAACAATTGAATATCTATTTTTTAAAGATAAACATTTTTCATGTAAAAGTTGTTTTACCTCTATAGAACGTTTCTTTCCATCAAGAATAATAGCCAATGTTAGTTTTCCTGCCTTCTTTTAAATTCCGCGAGTATACCGTTAACAAAACTTTGACTTTTCTCACCCGAATACTTTTTTGTCAAATTAACTGCTTCATCAATTGCAACGATCTTTGGAACGTCTTCAAAATAGCACATTTCGCATAAACCAATAAGTAATGCACACTTATCAGTTAAAAATATTCTATTAAGCATAAATCCCTGTGACAATTGAGAGATATATTCAAGCAGTGTTTGTTCGTTATCCTTTACTACATTATAAAGCTTAGTAGCAAATTGAGTATCGTTATCATTAAGTTTACGTTCTTTGCACACTTTAGCAAAGAAATCGGATGATGAATCCGTAATAAAACAATCACGGTATAGCGCAATAAATACCGCTTCTCTTGCATCTTTTCTCATATACTATTCCTATAAATAAAATGTTTACATGACAAAAAGCCGCTAAAAATAAGCGGCTTACTAATTTTTTATTCTCGATCTCCGTCATCAAAAGTAACGTCTACAACATGTACGTCAACAGTATCAATTTTGTATTCGGACATTGCCTCGACGTTCTGTTTAATACTTTGCTGAATATAATATGCTAAATCAGGTATATTGTATCCATAAGAAACACTAACTGTAACGTCTACAGATACGTTATAACCACCGGTAAATTCTAGTTTAATACAATCTTTACCACCGTTATTATTTATAGATACGCCCTCTACCTTGGGAATAGCTAACTCTATTATACTTCTTACAATACTACTATTATAAATAACCTTTCCTGAAGGGGTTGTATTGTGATTTTTTGTAGCCATATATCCACCACCATTAATTAGTTAGTTTACAAACTGCATCGTATTCACAATTTGTATACTTATACAATATAAGTATACCATATTTTTTTATTAATTGGTAGTGTTTTTTTATACTTTCTAATATTTTTTATTTTAAATTTTAAGATAAAGGAATTATCCTTACACTTTCTGGAGATGCGTTGACTTCTTCTAACATTACTGTATATATTGCCACTGCATCGTCCGTAGAAAAAGAGTCGTCTTCAACAACAATTGTAATATTATTTGATTCCAAACCAATCATTACAACGGCATTAGGATAGCCCTTTGCTTTAACCAAGCTTTCAAGATACAATTCTTTTTCCATATTTTCTGTAATTTTAAGTTTTGCTGATAACGCTTGTTCTTTCGCTTCAGAATCTGATTCAGCGTCGTTAATAATGCTATCCAGCTGTAATAATTGCTCGCTTAAAGTACTTGCGTGCTCTGCACGGTATTCGGAAAAATAAGTTGCCGTAGTTACAGTTCCATTTTGACTGGGCGAATTATCCGTTAACAAAAAGTTTGCAACAGCCGTTGCAGCTAACAAGCATACCATGCACGATAAAATGATGATTTTTTTCTTTTTTGACATATTTTTCTCCTTATATTTTATATATTTTAGCGATTCTTCGCTTATTACCCCATAGTAAGTATTTCTATTTTATCACTAGTAACGTCTAAATAAGTTTGTGTTGCACTTAGTAAAGCTATTTTAACCTTAAGATCGTCCGCTCCTTTCGCAATGATAACAACTCCGCTAATTTCAGGATAAATTTCAGTTAAAATGATAGGCTTTCCGGATACCAAAACTGGCGTTTCTTCAGTTTTACTTCCGTTAGAATCTGTTGTAACTACTTTTTCAACTGCTATTTGTGTGGTTAGACCTTCTTTCACTGAAATGATTACACTTACCTTTCCAGCTCCTTCGATTTTCGAAAGATGTGTTGAAAGTTTTTCTTCTAAACTCATAACATAATCTTCTATTTCTTTTTGGTTCACGACCTTAGAAGAGTTATTGCTTGATAAAAATAAAATAAAAACAAAAATAAGAGCAATAAAAATTATAATGTATTCAAATTTTATTTTTTTATATTTTTCTTTTAAAAATTCAAAATTAAATTTCATTAATAACTACACACTCCTCTGCTAAGTTAAAAAATTCGCACAAAGTCTTAACCGTTACTAACGCTATATTTATATGCACATTTTCTTCATTAATGACTAAATCATCACTATAAATTTCTATTTTTTTTAGTGGATTACCGCTGATTTTGTCGTCAAATATAAATCGCGCTTTTTTAATCACAATACCATGCTGTTTCAACTTTGATTTACACATAGTAAAATAATAGTTTTCACGATAATTATCGAAAAACTCATCATAATATGATGCATCATAATCAATAGTTATATCGTAATTAAAATCAGTATCCGTATACACAATTTTTTTTATTGGTAAAGCAATATAGTAAACGGTAATAATTGAAGTAATAAATGCAATAAACGATGAAGTTTTCCCGTTAGGAACAAGCATTTTAAATATATACGAAAGAAATGTTACAAAAAAAAGACCTGCA
>JAZOCA010000075.1:0-6099 GCA_045596285.1 Christensenellaceae bacterium
GAAAACAAACGTCTTTTCGCCGTGTCTATTGATGCAATTAAAATATCCGCATAAAAAAATGAGTCCTGTATAAACAGAACTCATTGCGTTTTTATTTAATTAGTGCTTTTTATTAACACTCTACCTAACGGCAATCCTGCTTGAATCATTTTTGCGATCTCGTAGGTTCTATTTTTTATATAAATACCTTGTTCGTCTGTAAAACGATTAAAATCCACTGTATTAATCGGCGTTTGCAATAAAATATCTATATCAATAATATCTCTATATTTTGCAACTTTATGCGTTATATATTGATTTTGAATACTTTTATTGACCTCTTCGCATAACAGTAGATAGTTGCCTATATTATCAATCAAATCCTTTTGCGACTCTCTATGAGAGGGCCATCCGTTTCGAGCCCATTCGATATCAGGGTTCTGGGGATATATATGCTCTAAATTTATCGTATTTACATTCACGGTTCCCGATATGTTTTTACATATAACGTCGAGTATCAGTAATGCCTTTTTAATTCCCTTGGATGTTGTTACATCGCCAATTTTTGCTGTGAAATCGTTAATATGTATTTGCCACGTCGTTGTATCTACATTGATTTTATCAATCAATTTACCATTAATATCTTCAGCCGAAACATCCGCTTTTATATCCGCCACGATTTCATTCAACAAATATCTAAATGTTGTGGGACTACCGCCGTTTAATGTTAACACAATACTCATCATACATAAAGGCACCATTACCTTTAACATATATTCGTGATTTGTGTTAATATTAATATGCTTCATCGCCATGATATTCAAAACATCGTTCAATGTATTTCTATTGATATAATTAACGACGTATTTGATTGGGCTATTTCCGATTGTATTTAATAATTGAATTGTATCGACAAAATCTTGGTATGAATTTCTATCTTTAGTGACATGCTCTCTTAAAAAGGTAATTATCTCCATATTATCGAAATTCTTATCGTAATTAGAAGATTTTAACTTATAAAAGCTGATTAAAGATTGACGAACCTCTTTCATTTTAGAGGTATCAAATCTAATATTATATGCTAATGAGTATTGGTCCAACGCAGTTTTTATAACCTCGTCTTTAGATAAAGGTTTGCCTCCGGTATTGATCTGTTGGAAAATATCAAATGCGTTATCTGCATTAGTACACTTTTTTATATAAACAAAGATATTATTCTTAATTGCTCTAATCAAATCATTTATTTTTGATATATTAGATTTTACAAATTCGTAAAAGTTTAAATATACCTTTTTAAAAGGCGGGGTGGCATAATTTGTAAAGTGTGTTGCGTATTTCTTTTGGTTTGAAAATACATCATACGAAATATCAAATAGCTCTATATCATCTATTTTTATTGCGCGTTCGATCGCGATATCTTTAATCGCCTTGATTAAATTATTCAGCGTTACAATTCTTTGCTGTCCGTCCGCGATTTTTACAAAACCATCTTCTTCATAATAAATGAAATCCAACAAATATAATTGTGCATTTGGAGAATCAATGGCTTTTAATAAATCTTCTTTAAGTTGTATCGTTTCTTTCTCTTTCCAAGCATAAAATCTTTGAAAAATGGGGATGGCTATTTTTTTTGTTTGCCAATCGTAGAGTCTTATGTATTCTGTTGTAATCGCATTTTTCTCAATTAACATTATAGCCTCCCGTTTACGCGATTTTAAGATAAACGATTCGTTCGCCTTTTTTTGATTCGTTTACTTCTTTATAAGCATAAATTCCGTCCTGATTTGCCAAGCCGTCAGGGTGAAAAGCATTACTGCTAAATAAATTCCTTATTATTACTCGAAAGCGCTCTTGGTTGTTTGAGGGCAAGCGTTCTCTAAAATAAAGAGGGATATCTTCTATATTTTCACACATTATTTCATAATAAATCGGAATAATAGTATCACTGTCTATGTAATCTCCATACTCAATGATTTCATCGACGGCAATATTTCGCAAAATAATCCAGAACGCGTCATTGCCGACTTTTTTCTCGGAAGCATAGCGCAATCTCCATATTTCCCTTTTTAAAACGTCTCCTAACATATCAACTCCTTTTCTTTAGTAAAAAAAGATATTCTTTTACATAAAAATCACGTTCTCTTAAATTTCGACATCCTCTAAAGACATTGTATTGTTTATCGAAAACTCGTACGTTTCCGAGCTCTTCCAATAAAGAAACCATTTCAGCGTAAGAAATAAAGCCTTCCGAATTGTATGAAATTAATATATATGAGCTATTTAAATTTTTGCACAAGGCGCTCATTGAAGCAAGAGCCTGCGATTTTTTATTATATGATGACTGGTTCCACCCTACTGGAATTCCCGAAACTTTAGAAATTTCTTTAGGCTCGCTGTAATTGTTGATGAGGTTTAACATAAAATAATTCGAGCCATACGGATGTTGATTATAGGGAGGATCCAAATATGCCAAATCCACGTGGGGGACGTCTTGACAAACCAAATTAGAATCCCCTTGCAAAACATGGACATTACAGGAATTTTGACTTAATACAGGTAATTTTAATTCAATATCCGCCAAGATTCTTTGGAGGGCATCTTGCCCATTTCCCCCGTATTGTCCTAAATGGGTTTGAGAGTTTTTATAAAACCCCTTAAAAACGCCCGAGGTGTTATTTTTCGTCGATGCCTCATATAATAAAGGACCCAACAACAATGTTTTATAGGGTTCAGGAACACTCTCTAAATACGTTCTTGCAGTATCAATATATCGTGCGTTTCTTGTTGTATAAAAAACTCGTTCTTCTTGTTGGATGTGTTCATCGTCAGCGGGGGCATATAACCTCGCGATAAACCCGTTTTGTAGCAACGGCTTTTCTTTTAAAAATTGCGTTACCTTATTAAACCAATTCCGCAATTCATTTAAATCAATGTCTTCTTCATTTGTTAAATAGCAAGTATTAATTGTTTTACTGTAATCTTCTAAATCATTTGTGTACAAATTGTAGGAGTATTGTTTTAGATATCGTGCTACAATACCTGATCCAGAAAAAACATCAAAAGAGTCAATTTTATCGGCTTTGAGTTCGGTTCGTACTATTTGTACGGCTGTATCTATAAAAGACAAAAGTGAGCGTTTATTCCCCAAGTATGTTATTATTTGCTCCGTAAGGAACTCTTTTCTTTCCGCCATTATTTACGCCCCATTGATGTATTTTTTCGTTTTATTTTTATAGTATAAAACCGTCTTTGCGTTTTTATTATAACGCATTTACGTTAACATGTCAACTTATTTGAGTTAGGTATATAACGCAAATAAGTTATATAATACTATTGTGAGGTGGTATTATGAACGTAATTGAAAGAATTCATCAATTGAGATTGGAGCGTGGTTGGTCTGTGAATAATTTGGCTATGGAGGCAGGAATGACTCAATCTACGTTGAATTCTATTCTTTCAAGGAATACTCCGCCTAAAATTGAAACGCTGCAGCTTCTTTGTAATGCTTTTAAAATTACGTTAGCGCAATTCTTTGTGGAGGATGAGCAATTTGAATTGGTTAACGCAAACGAAAAGGAATTATTGATGTCCTTTCGCCGCTTATCGGTACAAAAACAACAAGCCTTGCTAGAAATCTTATCGGAATAACAAAACGCCCTGTGGAATCTTCTCCGCAGGGCTATTTTTATGTCGAAAAATAGTTTAATTTGGAAACATTTGGGGTATATATAATTTAATATATCTTAATTATTGGAGCGCAAATGAATATTACATTTTTAATTGGAAACGGCTTTGACTTAAATTTAGGATTAAAAACGACTTATAACAATTTCATTGAAGAATACAAAAAAGAAAAAAGTTCAGATGGCGAAATTATCAAGAAATTTAAACAGTTGATAAATATGAGCCAAAAAGATTGGGGTAATGCTGAACGTGCATTTGGTAAATATACTACTTCCATTGGGGAAATTTTCTCTGTACCAGAATATTGTATTTGCCATGAAGATTTTTGCAATAGTTTAGCAACATACTTAATTCAAGAAGACGAAAAATTTTATATACCAGAAGAAGAAACAGAAATAATAAACATATTCTCCAATGATTTAATTAATTTCTTAAACGGTTTTCGTATGGCTCAAAAAACAAGTATAACAAATACTCTTAATTTGTATAATAGTCAATACTTGTTTAATTTTATAAGTTTTAATTACACTTCAACACTAGATAGGTTGGTTTCTACTATGAACGCCAAAAATTTTTCCACGCAAAGAAGTGTAAATGGACGGACCTATAGAAATAGTCTCGATAGATTTATTCATGTCCATGGCGATGTTCATTCGGATATGGTTTTAGGCGTAAATGATGAAACGCAAATAGAAAATCTTGAAGAGTTTCAAAAAGAAAATCCCATTTATTTATCTCAATTGATAAAATCAAAAACAAACGAACAAAATGAACAATACAAAGACAGGGATGCTTATGAAATCTTAAAATCCAGCCACTTAATTTATATATATGGTATGTCTATTGGCGAGACAGATAAATTGTGGTGGCAAAGGATATGTGATTTGATGACCCAAAATGGGAATTTAAGAGTAATTATTCATTGTTATGATGCGCCGCAACGCACTTTAATTGGCACGAGTTATAAATTGTATGAAGAAACTACGATTAAACATTTTTTATCTTATGACGATTTAAGCGAAGAACAAATTGTTCAACTTATGCCAAGAATACATATTGATGGTAGCAATATTTTTAAGGATTTAAAAGAAAGATTTGAAGTAATACAAAGCGAAGGTAAGATTCAAAAAGCAGGGTAATAAAAATAAATGGATTAAAAACACCTGTCAACAAAACGGTAGGAATTTACGTTCCTGCCGTTTTTTCTTTTTACGACAAAATAAGATAAAAAATCTTTCAAAAAGATGTCAGGTGTACACGTTCTTGTACAGTTAACTCTTGACTTTCCTATTTTTATATGTTAACATAGAATTACTAACACGAACATATGTTTATAATATGTTTTGTGTGGGTAAATATAATTAAGGGGGTTCTGCCCCTTTGTTAAGCTTGCAAACATCGGCAGGCTTTGTTTTGCGTACATTTTTACGCTTGTGGGAGATATTCTCCCTTCACCCGAAGTCGTTTTACATAAAGGGAAACAAAACGGCTTATTTAGGGTTTTGTTGTCGTACAATTTTTACGACAATGTGCCGTCCTTTCAGTTTTATGTACTGAAAGGCTTGAGATGACTGACCAACGTTTCAAGTAGGCGCGCCAACGTTCAAAAACGTGGTTTGGCGATAGGTCTATTTTGTGGTACAAATTTTTAGGTACTACACTCTCAAAACTTCATAATTCGGATATATAATCCGTACGGAGAAGAACGCTTTTAGCGTGTTTTGATTCGTACGGATTTTTTTATCCTATTAGGTCGGTGATAGTTTTTATCAGCGACTTTTTTGCACGCAAAAATAAAAAGTAGGAGGAAATAAAAATGAAAAATTATCATCATTACCACCCGCCGTGAGCGTAAGCAAACGGCAAGCAAAACTTTATAGAAGTCTTGTAAAGTATAGCACACTATACTTTCTTTGAAAGTAGTGTGCTCTGCGAGGCTAAATAACGACTAAAAAAAATAAAAAGGAGGGAACCAAAATATCGTATTTAGTATGCCATATGGAGAAGTATCACAAAACGGATATTTGCCCCATAGAAAATGAAAACGAGCGCGACGAAAACTACGTTGGCTCAAACACTTGTATAGACAGTTCAAGGACGAAAGACAATTACCGTCTTTTGTTTAGAAACAATTCTTATACCGATTTTATCAACGCAAGAATAAGCGAGTTAAACTTACCTAAAGCACCAAGAAAAGATGCCGTGTTAATGGCTTCGTTCGTGGTCGGCTCAGATAGAGAATTTTTCAAGGGTTTAGACGAATATGAGCAAAACGCCTTTTTCCGTGACTGCACTAATTTCTTTATAAACCGTTACGGAAGAAAGAACATAATCTCTGCCGTTGTCCACAACGACGAAACCACTCCGCATATGCACTTAAACCTTATCCCTATCAAAGACGGTAGGCTCTGTGCTAAAGTCTTACTTAATAGAAAT
>JAZOCA010000076.1:0-39772 GCA_045596285.1 Christensenellaceae bacterium
GAAACAAGCAAGCGGTGCAAAAGTATATCCAAAACCAAGAAAAAGAAGATATGATAAACAACCAAATAGGATTAGTGGAATACTATGATCCTTTTGCACAATGGTTAGAATCAATCAAAAAGAAAGAAACAAAAAAAGAAATAAAAAATAAAAAAGAAGAAAAAGAATAAATAACGCTTGCTTGTGTGCAGTAGGCGAATAAAGGTAGCGCTTGAGCGCCCGCCGGTATCAATGCACTTTAGTGCAAAATAAAGCCCCCACTTTAGTGGGGGATATTTACTGTTACAACCTATGTAAGGGATTCGAACTAAAGCGTAATAAAAAAACTCGACTTATAAAAAGTCGAGTTTTTGTAATTTGATAATCTTAAAATTTTATAGGAAACATCCTTTTATCTCTTTTTGTTTTTGTAAAAGATTTTGGGTGAAAAGGGGGGAGGCTATTTATTCTTAAGTTGTTATAATTATAAGTACTCCCGTTTTTTATTTTTGTAAAAAAGTGGGGCTATAAGTTGATTAATAGGGGTTTTATAGTATTTCACCAACAAAAAATGCGTTGGTGTTTGCGTGTTTTCCTTCTTCGTCTGTTACGGTAATTCTAACGTAAACGTCCTCTTTATCTACGTTAAAGCAGGCGCTTGTAATATATTCGTTTTTCTCGCTATAAACTATTTCCGTTCTTCTTCTGCCTGTGTTAAGGCGTATGCTTTTTGCGTTAGAACAGGTTATATGTATCTTACCATCTTCAACGTATAAATCGTAAATTAGCGGTGCTTGTGATGCGTAGAAATTACCTTTTAAAAGAGCATTTGTGATATCCGTGTATTTTAAGGCGGGGGCTTTAATCATTGTAAAACCGCCAAAGGAGTCGCATTTTGGGGTGTCTACAGGGTGAGAGTTATGATTATCATCTGTTGCGGTGCAAAAAATGCGCTTTCCACTTAGAAGCATTTCGTCATAAATTTGTTCGTTATAATCGGGATACCCTGAACATACGCAACTATAATTGCAAATTTCCATTGCGTGCATACCGTTGTAGCCAAGGTAATTTTTTGCGCGTTCAAGAGACCACGCAGGGTGGTTATAGGTTACAAAAAAACCGTTATCTCTCCCAGTTTTCATCATTTCGCTAATGCATTCGTGCGTATAATAGCGTTCGTAATCAGGTGCTGAATCATCAAATTTTAGTTTATCTCTAAGGTTTACTGCATTGCCGAAAAGGTATTTATGCCTATGGTAAAGCACTTGCTTATCGTTTTCCGGCGATAAGGCTATAAAGCACATATGGCAGGTTTTGAGTTTGGAAAAGTTGCCTTCCCAACGTTCGTTAATTTCGAGTTCGTAACCAGATAAGGCTAAAAAATTATCGTCGGTTAATTCGTGGTGTGGAATTAATACGTCGTGATCGGTGTAAGCAACTATCGAATAGCCCTTTTGGGTATATATATCTTTTATTTGTTCAGGCGTGAGTTTTCCATCTGAGTTAGTAGAGTGACAATGCAGGTTTGCTTTGTAGAAATTACCTTCATTTGGTAAAAGATATTTTTTCATAAAAAACTCCTAATAGGTTTTATCTTTATAATTATAGCACCATAAAAAAATGGTGTCAATCAGTATTTTAAAAAAATAAGAAAAACATTTAACTATGGATTAATCGTGCTATAGGTGGTTTTTACGCCTGTTTTTTTTGCCTTTGTAAGGCTTTTATAACTCGTGGGCGGTTGTAACGTTGAAGTAAAATAAAATATAAATCAATAAATGAAGATATAACCGAAGTTATAAAAAATGCCCAAAACGAATTCCAGAAAATACAAAAAACAATAGGCAAATAACTTAAAAAGAATATAACGGTATGTATGATTTCCGCTTGGCAAGACGCCATTATTACACTTTCTAATCCATTTTTAATATCGAAGTACTTAGGGTTAAAAGTGGGCGCGTGCTTTTTTAGCTTATGCATCTTTATAAGTTTAAAAAACTTCTTTTCAAAGGACCTTTCTTGAAATATTTTTTTATTGTAATTTACCTTGTTTTTTATTATCGCGTTAAGAGTATAGCCAACGGCAAGTCTCATCGTTAAGTGATAAGAAAAAGTAAAAAAAGTTATCGTTAATGTCAATAATGCAGGGTGTAAAAAATAATAGTATAAAGCGAAAAATAAGCAAAAAAGAGCGGTGACTATCACCGATAAAATTATCATTTTTCGTGCCATAACCATACCCCCTTTTTTCTTTAATTAATAACCGTTAACCGCGCTATAGCGCGACTTTTTATATGTTTTTAAAAGCATTTTCCCTTTTTGCAGTCTTTAATAGAGCCACCGATATAGCAAACTTCGTTTTCACACTTGCCGTCTTTAAAAATATCCAACAAATTGTTAACCGTGGTCTGCGCAATGTTGGAAAGCGCTTCTTCGGTTAAAAATGCTTGGTGAGAAGTAACTATTACGTTTGGCATTGAAATAAGTCTTGCTAAAATATCGTCTTTTAGAATATGACCGGATAGGTCTTCAAAGAAAAAGTCTGATTCTTCTTCGTAAACGTCTAAACAAGCAGCGCCAACTTTGCGCGATTTTATTGCTTCTAAAAGGGCTTCGGCATCGACTAACGCTCCGCGTGAAGTGTTGATAATAACTACACCCTTTTTGCATTTTTCAATGCTGTTTGCATTTATTATATGTTTTGTTTCATCAGTCAGCGGGCAATGAAGTGAAATAATATCGCTATTTTCAAAAAGTTCGTTTAAAGTTACGTATTTTACTCTATCTCCGTCGCAAATTTTTGGGTTAGGAAATTTATCGTATGCCAAAACGTTCATTCCAAAGCCTTTGCAAATATCAATAAAAACTTGACCTATTCTCCCCGTGCCTATAACGCCAACCGTTTTTCCGTGTAAATCGAATCCGGTAAGGTTATTAAGGCTAAAGTTGAAATCGCGCGTGCGAATATACGCTTTATGAATTCTTCTGATGGAAGTAAGCAATAGCGCAATAGCGTGTTCGGCAACTGCGTAAGGCGAATATGCGGGAACTCTTAGAACGTGAACTTTGTTAAGTGCGTATTTAACGTCTACGTTATTAAACCCTGCGCATCTTAAAGCAACAGTTTTAACGCCGATTGCAAGTAAGCCGTCTATTACTTCTTTATTTATCGTATCGTTTACGAAAACGCAAACCCCGTCGCATCCCTTTGCTAAGTTTACGGTATCTTCGGTGAGCTTTGTTTCGTAGTATTTAAAAGTGATTCCATTTTGATTGCCGTATAGATCGAAAGAAGGTTTATCGTATGGCTTTGCGTCAAAAAATGCTATTTTCATTTTATCTCCTATGCTTTAAGCAAGAATATTGTTAAGTGGATAAAAAATGCGAAAGAGCCGTTAATCGACCTATATAGGGGCTTTTTTTATAATTTAAGGCTTATTTCTTTCCACTTTTAGCGTTTTTTTGCTTTGCGTAGGAAAAACCTTTTTTCTTGCCCTGTACGTCGCTTTGCCTTTTAGCATCTTTTTTAAATGAATTATTCTTGGCTGTGTTATTTTCTTTTTTAGTTTGAGTAAAAGGCGCGTTTTTATTTACGTTAGTATCGGAAACTAAGCAATTTTTGCCAGTTCCTATTAAGTCGTATCTTCCCGCCTTTTTAAGTGCTTTTAAAACCACCTGTTTGTTTTCGGGGCGAAAATACTGAAGTAGCGCGCGCTGTTCCGCCTTTTCTTCAGCGGTTTTAGGAACGTAAATTTCTTCCATGGTATAGGGATCTAAGCCCGTGTAAAACATACAGGTAGAAACTGTTCCGGGTGTGGGGTAGAAGTCTTGCACTTGTTCAGGGTGCATATTTTCACTTTTTAAAAATAGCGAAAGTTCTATTGCGTCGTTTAAAGTACTTCCGGGATGCGAAGACATAAGATAGGGGACAAGATATTGCTTTTTATTTACCGAAGCGGTAAGTTCGTAAAAGCGTTTTTTAAAGGCGTTATATACTTTAACGCTTGGCTTACCCATTCTTTTTAAAACGTTTTCGCTACAATGTTCTGGTGCAACTTTAAGTTGCCCCGAAACGTGATGTTCTACAAGTTCTTTAAAGAAAGTTTGGTCTTTATCGGCAATAAGATAATCGAATCTTATTCCCGAACGTATAAAGACTTTTTTAACCTTGGGCAATTTTCTTAGTTTTCTTAAAAGGTCTAAATAATCGCTGTGGTCAACCTTTACGGCGGGGCAGATTTCAGGCGCTAGGCATTTTTTTCCCGCACACATACCGCGTTTTTCCTGACCATCACAAGATGGCGCGCGGAAATTTGCAGTAGGCCCGCCAACGTCGTGAATATATCCTTTAAAATCTTCCATTTGGGTTATTTGCTTTGCTTCTTCAATAACCGATTCGTGGCTTCTTACCGAAATTTTTCTGCCTTGATGGTAGGCGAGTGAGCAGAAGTTACAAGCGCCGTAACATCCGCGATTATGAATTATGGAAAATTTGACTTCTTCAATACCGGGAACTCCGCCTAATTCTTTATAAGAAGGATGGTAGTCGCGCATATAGGGTAAAGAATAAACTTCATCCATTTCTTCTGTAGTTAAAACAGGGGTTGGTGGGTTTTGAACTACTATTTTATCGCCGTGCCTTTGAATGACTATTTTACCGCGAACCCCGTCGTGTTCATCTTGCTGAATTCTGCAAGCCTTAGCATAATCTTTTTTGCCTTGCGCAGTATTTGCGCTTACCGCTTCATAAGAAGGGCATTCTTTGCAAGGGCCAGCTTTATATTCTGTTGTTTTAACTGCGTAACAAGTGCCCTTAATATCTTTAAGATCTTGTATTAATTCGCCCGCGTTTAGTCTATCGGCAATTTCAACCACGTGTTTTTCGCCCATGCCGTACATCAAAATGTCTGCCTCGGAATCGATTAACACCGATTTTCTAACTTTATCGTCCCAGTAATCGTAGTGGGCGAATCTTCTTAAAGAAGCTTCTAACCCGCCTATGGCAATAGGGGTTGCGCCGAAATATTTTCTTAAGCTTCTACAATATGTGATAACAGCTCTATCCGGCCTTGCGCCTGCTTTACCTCCCGCGGTATAAGCGTCGTCACTTCTTTTCTTCTTTGCAGCGGTGTAGTGGGCTACCATAGAATCTATATTTCCACCGTTGACCAAAAAAGCAAGCCGTGGTGTACCAAAAGTTCTGTAATCGCTTTCACTTTTGGGTTGAGATAAAATACAAACTTTATATCCTTTGCTTTCAAGCACGCGCGAGATAATTGCCGTGCCAAAAGAAGGGTGGTCTACGTATGCATCACCCGTGACTAAAACGAAATCGGGCTTATCCCACCCGCGCGCGTTCATTTCTTCTTTTGTAAGTGGTAAAAAGGGCATAAATAAAACTCCTTATTTGTTACGTACGTATTATACCAAAGGTGAAAAAAATAATCAATAATATTTTTTTTATTTGCAAAAGTTAAACACTTTTTTTTGTTGAACTTAATAACGTTGCATGGTTTTATTAATATTTAAAGAGTATGTTTCGTTATTAGATATTAACGTTGAATAGTGCGTTAATCGCGCTATAGCCTGCTTTTTCATTTTTTAACAATAAAACATTTATATTATTTATAAAAAAATTAAAAAAAATATTGACAAAAGGATACTTATATGATATTATTGTATTAGCAAGGTAATACAATCATTGTTTTACCTTATATAGATTATAAGGAGTATTTATGAAAGGCGCTTTAAAAAAGATTATTTTATTATTAGTAATTATTTCGTGTTTATTTTCTTGCATAAGTGGTTGCGCAGTCGTTTCAAGATTCGGTAATTTTTATAAAAGTAATCTTTTAAAAAGCAGGGGATTGCAAGGACTAAAACGCCCCGATTACGATTATAAGACTAGCGATAGTATTTTATGTTCTTTGCGTGGCGATATTGAATTTGAAAGTTACGAAGAATATGTCTTTTACGTTTTTGAATTTTTAACTGATAGATATGATTACGTTGGAGCGGCAGGCGTATATGAGTATAACTCTTTCTTTGGCGGGGCTGCTGATTTTGATTATATTGCATGCGAGAAAAAGATTGAAAACTACAAAACGGAAACCGAAGATTACGTAAAATATAAGTTTATTTATTTTAGAGAAGATCCACAAAAAGAATATGAAGAAAATCTAAAAAATCCCGACGAAAACGGAGTAGTGAAAATTCCTGAAACGGCAAATCACGTAACGTTAACATATTACAAAACGCCGATAGAGAGTAACATAGGCACAGAAGAAAAGCCAAAAAAAATAACCTATAATTTCAGAATGCAAATACGAAAAAAGGGGCTTGCGGATACGTACGTATGGCGCGGATATAACGTGGTTAGCGATAATCTTCAATATGATAGTTATATACAAGAACAAGTGAACGTGGTCGACTGCAATTATTTAGGCTACGTAGTTATAAGTGATGATTCTTTAAACGATTACGTTCGGGGTTTTGCCCACCAAATAGGTGAAGAAAGTGGCTTTTTTGAATTTTTGAAAGATTACGCTAAAGAAGGATTTGAGAATAATCATATAGCGATAGCGTGTGTGAAACTTAAAAAAGGAAAAAACGCAAGAATAAAAAGTTATCGTATAGAAGCAGATACGGCCGTTTGTGTTGTGGTTGAGTATTACGAAGACGATAGTATCTTACAAGAATGCTATTCGTTTATAGTTTTAAAAGTTCCAGTTTATGAATATCGTTATAATGGGCCGGACGTGTTCGTGGTTAAATAGTAAGATTGATAAAAGTGGGCGAATAGTGCGTTAATCGCGCTATAGCCTGCTTTTTTTAATGCAAAAATTCACTTTATACGCGGGTTGAACGTTTACGAATAAATCGCAATAGTATAATAAAGCGCAATAACAAGAAAAGTATAAAAAAGTTAAGAAAGTTTTTTATGCTTTACGAAGATTATTGTTTTGCGCTTGCTTTTACTGTTTTGCTGAAAAACAAGAAATCACTTTTGAGCATAAATATATCTTTAAAAGGCTATTTTTTTAGATTATATTGCAAATTATTTATTTAATAAATCTAATAAAACTTAATTTTTAATAAAAAGGGGCGAATTGTATTTGACGGAGCAGTATAAGATATGATATAATATTTTTTGCTTGTAATATATCAATATTGATATAGCGTTTAAAAACGCACTATTTCACGATATATAACCAAAACAGCGAAAAGTTTTTTAGCATTAGCTATAATTCGGAGGATATTTATGAAAAAAACTTGTAACATCCCTTTTGATGGAACTGCACAGCAAGAAGCAGAGCTTAGGGCAGTTCTTTCAACATTGAAAAGCGTTCCCGGTGGACTTATGCCCGCTATGCAGAAGGCTCAAGATATCTACGGTTACTTACCCAAAGAAGTTCAGGTAATAATTGCAGAAGAAATGGGCGTTTCACTTTCTGAAGTATACGGAATTGCTACTTTCTACGCACAATTCGCACTTGCTCCCAAGGGGCAATATAAAGTTGCGGTATGTTTAGGAACGGCATGCTACGTTAAGGGCTCGGGCGAAATTTTTGATGAATTCGCAAAACTATTGGGTATAGAAAACGGCGGTGTAACACCCGACAAGAAGTTTTCTTTAGATGCAACGCGTTGTATAGGATGTTGCGGTTTAGCGCCCGTATTCACTATCAACGACGAAGTTTACGGCAAACTCACCGCAAAAGACGTTGCGGGTGTTTTGGCTAAATACAACGCTTAATAGGCTATCACAATAACTAATCGGAGGACGAATATATGAAAACAGTTGCGGAATTAAACGCAATCAAACAGAAGAAGGGCGAATTATTCGGCGCAGGTATGCATCACATTCTTGTTTGTGGCGGTACTGGTTGTACTTCAAGCAAATCAATGAATATTATCAAAGCGCTTAACGAACAAATTGCAGAAAAGAAACTTGAAAATAAAGCTCGCGTTGTTATGACCGGTTGTTTCGGTCTTTGTGCAAAAGGTCCTATTATGGTTGTATATCCTGAAGGAACTTTCTATCACTCTATCACCGTAGACGACGTTGCTGATATTATAGACACTCACATTATCGGCGGAACTCCCGTAGAACGTCTTTTACATAAAGAAGAAACGGGCGAAACCGTTATGAAACTTGAAGAAACCAAGTTTATGAACAAGCAAAAACGTGTTGCTTTACGTAACTGTGGTGTAATCAATCCCGAAAGCATTGAAGAATACATTGCGCGTGAAGGTTACCAAGCGCTTGCAAAAGTATTAAACGAAATGTCTCCCCAAGAAGTTATCGACGTAGTTTTAGCAAGCGGACTTCGCGGTCGTGGTGGCGCAGGCTTCCCCACCGGCAGAAAATGGGCGTTTGCAAAAGCATCTAAAGGGGACGTTAAATACGTTTGCTGTAACGCAGACGAAGGTGACCCAGGCGCATTCATGGATAGATCTGTATTAGAAGGCGATCCCCACGTCGTTATCGAAGCAATGGCTATCGCTGCATACGCAATCGGATCTAACCAAGGTTATATTTACATAAGAGCAGAATATCCTATCGCTGTTCAAAGATTACAAAAGGCTATAGACGACGCTAATGCAAACGGTATTTTAGGTAAAAATATCTTTGGTTCTGGTTTTGATTTCAATCTTGAAATCAGACTTGGCGCAGGCGCATTCGTATGTGGTGAAGAAACCGCTCTTATGACTTCTATTGAAGGTAAGCGTGGCGAACCCCGTCCCAGACCTCCTTTCCCAGCAGTTAAAGGTCTATTCGGCAAGCCCACGATTTTAAATAACGTAGAAACTTACGCTAACATTCCTGCAATTATAAGAAATGGCGCAGAATGGTTTGCTTCGATGGGTACTGAAAGAAGTAAAGGTACTAAGGTATTCGCTCTTGGCGGTAAGATCGTTAACACCGGTTTAGTTGAAGTACCTATGGGTACTACTTTACGTGAAATCGTATACGATATCGGTGGCGGTATTCCCAACGGTAAGAAGTTCAAAGCGGCTCAAACCGGCGGTCCTTCTGGCGGATGTATCCCCGAACAGCATTTAGACGTTCCCATTGATTACGATAACCTAATCGCTATCGGTTCAATGATGGGTTCAGGCGGTCTTATCGTTATGGATGAAGACAACTGTATGGTTGATATCGCTAAGTTCTTCCTTGAATTCACCGTAGATGAATCTTGCGGTAAATGTACCCCCTGCCGTATCGGTAATAAACGTTTATTAGAACTTTTAACCAAGGTTACCGAAGGTAAGGCTACTATGGAAGACTTAGATAGAATGGAACAGCTTTGTAACTACATTAAAGCAAATTCACTTTGCGGTCTTGGTCAAACGGCGCCTAACCCCGTACTTTCAACCTTACGTTACTTTAGAGAAGAATATATTGCGCACGTTAAAGATAAAGTATGTCCCGCGCACGTATGTAAGAAACTTATCAGATTTGAAATTGATAAGGATAAATGTATCGGTTGCGGTATTTGCGCACGTCAATGTCCTGCAAATGCAATTGAAAGAACAGATTATATTGCTGCCGGCCATAAACTTGCATCAATGGCAATTAATAGCGAAAAATGCGTTAAGTGTGGCGCATGCGTAGGCGCTTGTAAGTTTGGCGCTATACATAAAGCGTAAGCGGAGGTTATAAATAGTTATGATTAATCTTAAAATAGATAATATTGACGTATGCGTTCCCGAAGGAACTACTATTTTAGAAGCTGCAAAGTCTGTTGGTATTAAAATCCCCACTCTTTGCTATATGAAAGAAATCAACGAAATCGGCGCTTGCCGTGTTTGCGTTGTTGAAGTTAAAGGCGCAAGAAGTTTAGTTGCTGCTTGCGTATATCCCGTAAACGAAGGTATGGAAGTTTATACTAATACCCCCGTTGTTAGGGAAGCAAGAAAAACCACCATTGAATTAATTCTTTCTAACCACAATAAATCATGCCTTTCTTGCGAAAGAAACATGAACTGTGAACTTCAAGCACTTTCTTACGAATATGGTTGCGACGCTTACGCATACAAGGGCGATATGACGCCCAGCGAAGTAGATTTCTCTACCGATTGGCTTGTTCGCGATAACAGCAAATGCGTTCTTTGCAGAAGATGTGTTGCTACCTGTAAATCAATTCAACACGTTGCTGTAATCGGTACTAAAAATCGTGGTTTTGCTACTGATATCGGTTGCGCGTTTAACGAAGAACTTGCAGATTCTCCTTGCGCAGCATGCGGTCAATGTATTAACGTTTGTCCCACCGGCGCATTAAAGGAAAAGAGTGAAATAGATAACGTTAGAGCAGCGATTGCCGATCCTTCAAAGACGGTTATCGTTGGTACTGCTCCCGCTGTAAGAGCGGCTTTAGGCGAAGAATTCGGTTATCCTATCGGCACTAACGTAGAAGGTCAAATGGTTACCGCGCTTAAGATGCTTGGTTTTGATAAAGTATTTGACGTTAACTTTACCGCAGACCTTACCATCTTAGAAGAATCTCACGAATTTATCGAAAGAGTAAAAGCAGGCGAACATCTTCCCCTTATCACAAGCTGTTCTCCCGGTTGGATAAGATTTATGGAATATTACTATCCTGAACTTATTCCCAACATTTCAAGCTGTAAATCTCCCCAACAAATGTTCGGCGCTTGCGTTAAGACTTACTACGCAGAAAAAATGGGTATCGATCCCAAGGATTTATACGTAGTTAGCATTATGCCTTGCGTTGCTAAGAAGTTTGAAAAGAACAGAGCAGATGAAGCGGCTGCTGGCGTTCCCGATATCGACGCAGTTTTAACTACCAGAGAACTCGCTAGAATGATCAAGGGTAACGGTATTCTATTCAACGAACTTAAAGACTGCCAGTTCGACGCTCCTTTAGGTGAATATACCGGCGCAGGCGTTATCTTCGGTGCAACCGGCGGTGTTATGGAAGCTGCTTTAAGAACTGCAGTTGAAACTTTAACCGGTGAAAAACTTGAAAGCGTAGACTTTACCGACGTTCGCGGTACTAACGGCATTAAAGAAGCAACTTATAAAGTTGGCGGATTAGAAGTTAGCGTTGCGGTTGCAAGCGGTTTAGAAAATGCAAGAGCATTATGCGAACAAATTAAAAACGGTACTTGCAAATATCAGTTTATTGAAATCATGGGATGTCCCGGTGGTTGCGTAAACGGTGGCGGTCAACCCATTCAATCTGCATTCGTTCGCAGAAATACAGATATCCGCGCTTTACGTGCAAGCGTTCTTTATCAAATAGACGCTAATAGCAAAGTAAGAAAGAGCCATGAAAACGCTGTGGTTACTACCTTATATAAAGAATATTTAGGTGAACCCGGTAGCCATAAAGCTCATGAAATTTTACACACTTCTTACGTTGCTCGTAAAAAATACTAAAATTAGTATTATAAAATAATAGAGTTGTTAAGTGCGCCAGCAATAGAAATATTGCCGGCGCATTTTTTCTCTCGTTTTAAACGTTTTATTTTAATTTAAAGAAAGTTTAATTTTTTAAGAATGGTTTTAATAAATAAAACATTTATTGTAACGCTCAATTTAACGATACTATTTATAATGGTTAATGTATTATTTTGCAAAATGTGCCGTTAATCGCTTTATATCCCTACTTTTTTATTATATGCAGGTTTGCTGATATGTAAATATGATTATTATTTCATTTGCGCACTTGGTAATAAAAAAGTGGCAACGTACCACTAAAAACTAGACTTAAACGATTTTATAACCTTGTTTGTTAAAATATAATTTTATTTAATGAAAGTGCTGTTAATCGACTTATAGGCGCGTTTTTGATGTTAAATGAGGTGTTTTTACTTTTTTATTATAAACGAAAAAAAATAAAAAGAGACTAACGGCTAAAAAAGATTGAAAATAATTTGTATATGGTGTATAATAATTTTACAAAAAATAAAAGGTAACGTGTTATGCAAAAAAACAAGGTGTTAAAAAAAATAGGTAAAGGTTTATTAATCGCTTTACTTGCGATAATCGTTGTAGTCGGCTCTTACGCTGCATATTTCGTTGGCTCTTTTACAAGAATAGAACCCGATATGGCTTTAGTTCCAACCGTTGGCGAGTCCGAAAATCAGGTAAGTACTAATATTCAATATAATTTGCTTAACTGGAATATCGGTTTTGGCGCTTATAGCGACGATTTTTCTTTCTTTATGGACGGCGGAAAATATTCTCGCGCTTTTTCGGAAGAAGAAGTTAATAAAAATTTGCTTGGCGTTAAACAAACTGTAGAAAACGCATCTAAAACACACGGTAAGGGTTATTTTGACTTTATTTGTTATCAAGAAGTGGATTTTGATTCTACAAGAAGTTATCACGTAGACCAAAGGGCAGTTTTATCTTCATTCCACCAAGGTTATTCAAGCGTATATGCGCAAAATTACGCATCTCCGTATATTATGTATCCTATTTTCAGCCCCCACGGCGCTAACAATAGCGGGTTATACACTTTTTCAAGATATAAAATAAATTCTTCGCTTCGCGTTCAATTACCTATTGAAAAGGGCTTTACCAAGTTTTTTGACTTAGATCGCTGTTATTCTAAATCAAGAATTTCTGTTGCAAACGGCAAAGATTTAGTGCTTATAAACCTTCATCTTTCTGCGTATACTTCAGATGGTACTATTTCTACCACTCAACTTGAAATGTTACTTGCAGATTGTAAGGCGGAATACGAAAAGGGTAATTACGTTATATGTGCGGGCGATTATAATAAAGATTTAGTAGACGAAGGTTCAGCTTCTTTGTTTGGCAGTTTAGGGGAGCAAGATAACTGGGCAAAACAAATTGATCCCGCAATCTTCATAGATACGCATATGACCAAAGTTGCACCTTTAAATAAAGAAAACCCCATTCCCACTTGTAGAAACGCAAGCGCGCCTTATAGCGAAGGTAACACCCTTTATATTATAGACGGATTTTTGGTTTCAGATAACGTTACCGTTTTAAAGGCGCTTGCAATAGACGCTCAGTTTAAAAATTCAGACCATAACCCCGTTGTTCTTTCGTTTAAACTGAAATAATATTATATATATAATGATATAGCAATAGACCTTGCAATTTTTTTGCAAGGTTGTTTGTTTTTAGTGCAATAAAAACTGCTTTTATTTATTGCTTGTAAGAGGAATAATTCACGTTTAACCCTTTTTGAATTTAAAAGGTTTTTTGTGGCATACTTTATTATACGATTAATCCTTTTTTTGTGGTGGATTTATAGAATATTCATTATTCCGCGATACGCGAACAAAATAGTTTCAAGTTCGCTTACGGCGAACATATTTGTGAAATTTTATGCAAAAAATGAATTATTTATGTACTTGACTAGAAAAAAGATTGTTAGTAAAAAAATAAAAAAGTAAAAAATAATCAACAAAATTCATTTTTGCAGTTATTTTATTTGACAAAACTGTGATGATTTGATATTATTGTACCATAAATCGACTTGAGTGGTTATTCATTATTTTTGAATAATTATTCATAACTAACAAAAAAAACCGCATAATTACTAAAAAAACGATTCGAATATTTGCATAAATAACTAATTTAGGCTTGTTTTTTTGAATAAATTATGCAAAACAAAGTTAAAATCGGGTTAGGTTATCCCTAAAAAATAACCGCATAAATTCTTTTTGAAATTATTTTTGGAGGTAAAAATATGAAGAAACTATTAACACTCTTACTAGTTTTCACTGTTGCAGTTTCAGCTGTTTCAACGTTTGTTGGCTGTAGGCAACTACACAAGTGTTCATTTGGTGAATGGGTTGTTGATGCTGAACCTACCTGTTACGTAGACGGTTCTAAGCACCGTGAATGCGTTGCAGAAGGTTGTGACAATGGCGAAGAAGGCGCTCCCGCAGTGGAAGTTGCAGCTATTCCCGCAGCACACAACATGGTTGAAGGTGTATGTTCAGTTTGTGGTTATGATCCTTCTAAGGCTCGTACTTATAAGACTTACACTTCTGTATCACCATCTAACTGGAATGAATTAACTTACCAAGACAACAATGATACTCAAATTATGAGTTACATTGGTAGCCCCTTCTTTGAATCAGATTTTATGTTTGATGAAAACGGCGAAATCGTTCCTGGTCAATTCGAACCTGAATTTTCATTTGCAACTGCAATTGAAGATATCACTGATGAATACGTTGATATTTATGGTGAAGACGAAACTGGTTACGCTTGGAAGATTACCCTTCGTGACGACGGTAAATGGGATAACGGCGATCCTATCGTTGCAGGTGACTTTGTTTACTCAATGAAGGAACAACTTAACCCCTTATTCCTTAACTACCGTGCAGACAGCTTCTACGCTGGTTCAGTAAACCTCAGAAACGCTAAAGAATATGCGTTCCAAGGTCAATCTGGTTGGTATGACAACTATAATAACTTCTCTCGTGAACTTCTTGTAAAAGGCGAAGATGGTAAGTACACTCTCAATGGTTGTGAAGTTTATATTCCTTTAAATGAACAACTTTCATGGTTAGGTGGCACTATTACTCAAGCTATAGGCGCTTATGGTGGTACTTATCTTGACGTTGATGCATACAACGCTCTTGATGCTTTAGCTGATGATGATGGCAAGGTAGCAGTTACTGACGAAAGTCTTGCACAACTTGAAAAAATGATCACAACCTATGCTGCATGGGGCGAAAGCGCAGCTGAAGTTGTTCAATATATGTACTATCAGTACACTTATCCTGAAATTGAATTCTCAGAAGTAGGTATTTTTGCACCTAGCGATACCGAACTCGTTGTTCTTTTAACTGAACCTATTGAATTATTAGATGAAAACGGCGATTTAACTTATCACGTATTCTATGAATTCAGTTCACTTCCTCTTGTTCACGAAGCAACTTACGAAGCTTGCAAAGTTGAACCTGAAACCGAAGGCGGTTTATGGACTTCTGTTTATAACTCAAGCTTAGAAACCACAAGATCTTGGGGTCCCTACAAACTTACTTACTTCCAAGCTGGTAAGTACTACGTTCTTGAAAAGAACCCCCACTGGTATGGCTGGAATTTAGAAAAATACGAAGGTCAATATCAAACCACTCGTATCGAATGTGAAACTATCACTTCTTACGAAACTGCATTCATGAAATTCCTTGCTGGTGATTTAACCGGTATCGGTATTGACGTTTCTAAGGCTGATCAATACAAGAACAGCTCAAGAGCATACTTCACTCCCGACGATTTCGTTAGTTCAATGCAACTTCAATCTAACAAAGAAGCATTAAAGAACAGAGAACAAGAAGGTATCAATAAGACTCTTCTTGCTTACGAAGATTTCAGAAAAGCTATTTCTTTATCTTTCAACAGAGCAGAATATGCAAAGACCTGCACAACTTCTTCACTTGCTGGTTATGGTTTATTCAACTCAATGCACTACTATGACGTAGCTCACGGTGGTGTTTACAGAAATACTGATATCGCTAAACAAGTTCTTTGTGACGTTTACGGTGTAGACGTTAGCGAATATCCCAGTTTAGACGATGCTTATAATGCAATTACCGGTTACGATATGGATCAAGCAAAAGATCTTCTTGAACAAGCTTATGCTGCAGCTGTCGAAGCAGGCGACATTAAAGCAGGCGACAAAGTTTTATTAACCGTTGGTACTAGTACTGATACCGAAAGTACTCGTCGTGTATTTGAATTCATTAAGTCTTCATTAGAAAACCTTGCTGTTGGCACTTCTCTTGAAGGTAGATTAACTGCTGAATTCAACACTTCTTACGGTACTGCATGGGCAAACGACTTCCGTGCTGGTGCATATGATATTTGTACCGGTGGTTGGACTGGCGCTGCATGGGATCCCGGTTACTTCTTAATGGCATACCTTTCACCCTCTTACATGTACTCAAGAGGTTGGGATACTTCTTCTCACAACTTAGAATTAACCGTTCACGGTATTAAGAAAGTTGAAACAGAAGGCGGATTTGAATACGTTGTTACTAACGATGCTAACGATTCAATCACCGAAGTTCTTCCCATATACGATGACGGTGCAACCGGTAACTGGTATGGCTTATTAAATAACCAATTCGCACAAGGCAGACTTGCTGACGAATTCCGTCTTGAAATTATTGGTGGCATTGAAAAAGAAATTCTTTCTCAATACTATTCAGTTCCCATTTCATATTCATTCGGTGCATCACTCATCTCTTACCAAGTTGAATACATCACTTATGAATACAATACCTTTAACGGTTACGGTGGAATTCAATACATGACTTACAAGTATACAGACGCTGAATGGGCTGCATATCTTGAAAATAACAACCTTGATTACACGAAGTAATCTATCGGATTAAGTTTATATCTTAATAAAAAAGTTTGATATTTGCGGGGAAATATTTTTCCCCGCAATATTAAAGTTTAAATAACGAAAAATACAGGCTATGTAGTAAAAAAACGCTACATAGCATTATGTGTATATTTGGAGAAAACGCTTATGTACATGCTTAAATACGTATTAAAGAGATTTGGACTTATGATTATGTCTTTTGCCATAATCATGACGATGTGTTTCGTCCTTATCAAAATGCTTCCTATAGTTATAGACGTACAAATGGGTAAAGACGCTGAAATTTTGAAAGCACAAATAGAAGCACGTGGATACAACGATCCTATATTAGTGCAATATTTTAGATATATATACCGTATAATTTTTGAAGGAGACTGGGGTATAGGCGTAAACATGCCTGAGTTTAGAAATAAGCCTGTTTGGGATACTTTCGTAACGATGCTTCCTCCCACGGTTTTAATAAACGTATATTCCAGTTTATTTGCCGTTCCTTTAGGACTTTTACTTGGAATTTATGCCGCACTTAGAAAAAACAAATGGCAAGATCACACTATTTCAACCTTGGTTATGGTGTTTATTTCCGTACCCGGTTACGTTATAGCGTTCTTGCTTCAATATTTCCTTTGCTTTAAGTGGAAAATATTCCCCATAACGATGAAGGAAGGTACTGATTATTTTACATGGGAAATGTTTAGGTCGATGCTCCCTGCCGTTTTAGCGATGTCGTTTGGCTCGATTGCCGGATACGCTCGTTTTACCAGAGCAGAACTTACCGAAATATTAACCAGCGAATATTTGTTACTTGCAAGAACTAAAGGCTTAACCCGTCGTCAATCAATAATGCGTCATGCATTAAGAAATGCGATGGTACCTATTTTCCCCTCTATTATTGCGGAATTTATTTCCGTTCTATCCGGTTCACTTATTATAGAGCAAATTTTCTCTATTCCCGGTGTTGGTAGACTTTATTTAACTGCAATTAACTCACAAGACTACGACTTCTTTATGATGCTTTCCGCATTCTATACCTTTATTGGGCTTGCAGCGGGCATCGTTGTAGATATATCTTACGGATTTATCGATCCTAGAATAAGAATGGGGGCTAAATAATATGACTAATGCTAATAATTTAAAAAATAACCCTCAATTTAATAATATTTCAAAAGAAAAATTCAAAATAGCAACCAACCGTGAAAATATTCACGATAAAGCGCCTGAAACAAAACCCGTTGGTTACTTTATGGATGCTTGGAACCGTTTTAAAAAGAATAAAGGTTCGGTTTTTGCTTCAGTTATTATTGCTATCTTAGTGCTTTTTGCTATATTTGGTCCGATTTTCAGTCAATATACTATTGCTTATAACGATGCATATTTTGCTTACTGCTTGCCAAAAACTAGTTTGAGTGAAAAATTTGGTTGGGATTTTTGGGATGGTTGTCAAGATAACTTAATGAACCAGTCTAAATTCGACTATTTTTACTCTATCGGTTTGGAATCAGAACGTATCGTAGGTGTAGATAATGCGCACTACGCAATAAAGAATCAAGAATATGAAGTGGTCGTTGAAAGCGACGGCACTAACAGATATCAAACGAGATTTGATACATATCGTAGAGTAGGTTGTATTTTTAAAGACTTAAAAGTTGATGAATACAACGCACTACAACAGTACCAGGATGAAACGGGAATTCAAATTATTTATCCTATTACTGAAAAGAAATTAAGACCTAACTCATACGATGGCGCTGAAAAAGACGCTAACTACTGGATGCAAACTAAAACAGAAAAGGGTAAGGCAGAAATAATAGTTGATGAAAACGGGAAATATATTCCTATTTATCAAGCGTATACTGGCTTAAACGTTAACACTAACTTACCAAACGACGGATATTTCAGTCGCTTGTTTGAAGTTGATGAAAACGGCGAACGCGCATATGATTACGCTCGTAAAGTTCAAGGTGGTTATGAAGTTCGCGTAAACTATTACGAATATTACATTTATATGCACACTCAAGTGTATAAAGACGGTATTAGTGAGCCCGTATTCTTGTTTGGTACAAGCAATAACGGCCACGACCTATTTACACAGCTTGCAGGCGGTGCAAGATTCTCTTTCTTATTCGCAATCGTAGTTGCAACCGTCAATATGATAGTAGGCGCTATTTACGGTGCTATCGAAGGATATTACGGCGGTGCAGCAGATATTATAATGGAACGTATTTGTGATATTTTGGGTTCTATTCCCACTATGATCGTTATTACGTTATTAAAACTTCACATGAACGATACTGCAATGCAAGAGCACGGGCACTTGCTGATTCTATTCCTGACCTACTTCTTGACGGGCTGGATGGGTATGGCTGGTCGCGTTCGTATGCAGTTCTATAGATTTAAAAATCAAGAATACGTACTTGCTGCAAGAACCCTTGGTGCAAGAGATAGAAGAATTATGTTTAAACACATATTCCCCAACTCTTTAGGTACTATCGTTACTGGCTCAGTTCTTGTTATTCCTGGTATGATCTTTAGCGAATCTTCACTTTCATACTTAGGTATTATTAACCTTTCAACAGGTGACTTAACCAGCGTTGGTACGTTGCTTGCTAAAGCAGATCCGTACTTAAGTTCATATCCTTATATGATGGTATTCCCTGCAGTATTCATTTCATTATTAATGCTCAGCTTCAATCTATTTGGTAACGGCTTGCGTGACGCGTTCAACCCGTCACTTCGTGGGGCAGAGGAGTAAGATAATATGGAAAAGAAATTACAAGTTAAAGACCTAACTTTATCGTTTAGAACTCAAAACGGTAAAGTTCAGGCCGTTAGAGATATTAGTTTTGACCTTTATAAAGGTGAAACGTTGGCAATCGTTGGCGAATCCGGTTCTGGTAAATCGGTTACGTCAAAGGCTATTATGGGTATTTCTGCTGTTAACGCTATTATCGAAAACGGCGAAATTCTATATGATGGTAAAGATTTAACCAAAATTGACGAACAACAATTTTATGAACTTCGCGGGAATAAAATTGCTATGATCTTCCAAGATCCTATGTCTAGCCTTAACCCCATTATGAGAATAGGTAAGCAACTTACCGAAGCGATGCTTTTAAAGGGCAAGGCAAACCAAAGGGAATCAAGAAAGAACTTCAATTCAATGATGCGCAATCTTGAAGTGAATATCACTAAAGCCGTTGCTTCTAATGACGTTGCAAAGGCTAAAGAAATTTCAGAAAAGATTAAGAATTTCGATAAGTTTGAATATAAACATCTTGAACTTGAAGGTGCGTATAACGAAGCTTATGAAGCCGCAAGCGAATCTATTGAAGAATTAAAGAATTTAATATTCGAAATCGAAAGAAATGCGGTTACCCCTAAAGCGATTAAAGGTAGAGTTTCTTTAATTTTACAAACCGCTAAAAAGGCTGTTTCTCGCTACGTTGTTCATTCTAACGCTCCACGTTATCAAGAACTTCTTGCAAGCGTAAAAGTTGAAAGTAAAAAGGTAAAAGAAACAAAGGATTTCTCTCAACTTTCAAAGCAGTTGTCAGAAATGCTTGATATTCTTCAAACTGCCGTTAATTACGTTCAACCTAACTTCTTTGCAATGGGTTATTATATGACCTTTAGCGGTAAAGAACTTCCTGATATGCCTGTTAGCGAATTAAACGTATTCATGCGCAAGTATCTTGACGATAACTTTATGCTTGATTTTATTGAACTTGCTAAAAAAGGTATTGAGTATTCTTACTTTAACTCTGTTGAGAGCAAGAAAAAGGCAATAGAGCTTATAGACGAACATTATTCTGTTTTCGAAAAGGATACTCTCGTTGCTTCAGAAATCTCTTCTGTTATGAATGTTTTAATTGATGCGGTTAACGATACTATAGACCGTTTAGCTATAAGAAAAGATGCATATGCATATACTTTTGAATCTGCTATTAAAAATGCGGTTAAAGTTTACTTTACGGCAATTAAGAACAATGCGGTTGAATTAAAACGCCACGAAAGAGAACAAAGAAAGTATGATAATATCGTTGCAAAGGGCAAGCAACCCACTTGGAAGGTCACCCCTGCAAAAGTTATCGATTTAGATCTTGCTAAAAAGAATATTTGTAAAATTGTTAGCGCTATAAAAGAAAACTTTATCATTCAAAACGAAAGTATTGCAAACTACGACTTCTCGGTTGTAACCATTGAAATGATAGATTACCTTAAGGCTCAAGCTGCTGGCGTTGTTAGTAAAGTTACTAAGACTATGGCTAAGCGTAAGGCTATTAAACTTATGGAAGAAGTTGGTATTCCTGAACCAAGAAAGAGATTCCGTCAATACCCCTTTGAATTCTCAGGCGGTATGCGTCAACGTATAGTTATCGCAATCGCTCTCGCTGCTAACCCTGATATTCTTATCTGTGACGAGCCTACTACGGCATTAGACGTTACAATTCAAGCGCAAATTCTTGAACTTATTAACAAGTTAAAGAAAGAACGTAACTTATCAGTAATATTCATCACGCACGACTTGGGCGTTGTTGCTAATATGGCAGACCGTATTGCAGTTATGTATGCAGGTAAAATCGTTGAATACGGCACAAGTGAAGAAGTATTCTACGATCCTCGTCATCCATATACTTGGGCGTTACTTGCTTCTATGCCAGACCTTGATACTAACGAAAAGTTAGATGCAATTCCTGGTACTCCACCTAATATGATTTATCCCCCCAAAGGCGACGCTTTTGCGGAAAGAAACAAATACGCTTTAGAAATTGACTTTGAAATGCAACCCCCTATGTTTGAAGTTTCACCCACGCACTCTGCTGCAACGTGGCTACTTCATCCAGATGCACCCGAGGTTAATCCTCCTAAAATCGTTACTGAAAGAATTAAACGCATGAAAGAAAAAGGAGGTTCTATAAATGGTTGAAAATAACGAAGTTTTACAAGCTGAAGTAAATGAAACTGTTGAATCTCCCTTGGTTAATTCAAACGATAGCGAAGTATTATTAAAAGTTGAAAACCTTTGCCAGTTCTTTAAAATGGGCAAAATGGAATTAAAAGCTGTTAATAACGTATCTTTTGATATTAAAAAAGGCGAAGTTTTCGGGCTTGTTGGTGAATCAGGCTGTGGTAAAACTACCACTGGTAGAACTATTATTAAACTTTACGATGCTACAAGCGGTAACGTTTACTTTAAAGGTAACCGTATTGTTGCAGGTACTCGCTCTTATAAAGATGCTATAAAGGCTAAAAAGATAGAAGCAAACGAGAAAATTAATAAACTTGATAAAAATGCGCCTGACTATAACGAAAAAAGAAAGGCTATTTCAGATGAGGCACAAGCCTTTATTTTAGAGCAACGCGCGCTTATAGAAAAAGCAAATCAAGATCACAAAAATTGTGATAAAGAATATTCTAAAAAACAAGTTGCTTTAGTTGAATCGAAGTATAAACCATTGCTTGAAAAAGCGGTTGGAGAAGAAAAGGCTAAACTTCAAAATGAATATAAGGCTGAACTTCATAAGGCAAAAAGGGCGAAAATCGTTACTCAAATTCAAATGATTTTCCAAGATCCTATCGCTTCTTTAGACCCTCGTATGACGGTTAAAGATATTATTGCAGAAGGCTTAATTATTAACGGCGAAAAGGATAAAAAGGTCATTGAAGAAAAAGTTTACGAAATGCTTGAACTTATCGGTCTTGTTCGTGAACACGCAACCCGTTATCCCCACGAATTCTCTGGTGGTCAGCGTCAGCGTATAGGTGTTGCAAGAGCGATTATTATGAATCCCGATATGATTATTGCGGACGAACCTGTTTCTGCGTTAGACGTATCTATTCAAGCACAAGTTATTAATCTTTTAAATGAACTTCGTGAAAAAATGGGATTAACTATTCTATTTATCGCGCACGACTTATCTGTTGTTAAATATTTCTCTGATCGTATCGGCGTTATGTATTTTGGCAATATGGTAGAGCTTGCTTCTTCGGAAGAATTATTTGCTCATCCCATGCATCCATATACTAAATCTTTGCTTTCTGCAATTCCTTTACCTGATCCCGTTTACGAAAAACAAAGAAAAAGAGTTGCTTATAATCCTATCGCTGAACATGATTATTCAATTGATAAGCCTTCTATGCGTGAAGTTGTTCCCGGTCATTTTATCTACTGTAATGATGCAGAAGAGCAAAAATATAGAGAAGAATTAACAAAATAATGAACAAATACTGGAAAAATTTTCTAATTTCTTCTTTTGTTGCTTTAGTAATAACTGGCACTATCGCATTAGCTAAAAATGGATTTGCTCAGGCAGACGCTACGGAATCAATGAAAATCTTTTGTGATGCGTTCTTTGTTTCTGGCGTGGTGTTTATCTGTTTAGGAGCGTTGGTTTATTGCTCAAATAAAGGGGCGTTCTTAGCTTTTAGATACTTGATTCATATTACGTTAGTAACTCATAACTGGTCGCGCACCAAATTTAAAGATAGACAAACGTATAAGGATTACAGGGAAGAAAAACTTGCAAATCCCAAAGATGTACCATCGTATTTATTGCACGTGGGTTTAGTATTTACGGCAATTTCCGTAATTTTTCTTATATTATATTACAACGTATAACAAAACTCGCGCCGAAGAACTATTGTTTTTTGGCGCGAAATAATTTATGGTATTATGGAAAAAAATAAATCGTTTTTAAGGGAAGAAATAGACGTTATAGATGATAAAATCACCACTTTATTAATTAATCGTTTTGCTTTAGCAAGGCAAATAGGGGAAATTAAAAGGGCAGAAGGTCATGCTATAAAGGACGAAAAAAGAGAGCGAGAAGTGCTAAATAAAGTTTCTTCTTTTGCTGTAAGTGAAGGCGAAAAAGAAGCTTTAACCGCTATTTACACGTGTATTTTAAGTGAGTGTTCAAATATGCAAAAGTAGGGCTATAAGTTGATTAACGCCTTATAATAACGTAAAAAATAAAATTTTTTAAGGGAAAATATTATGAAAAAAACCGTTTTAAGAAAGTATGCAAGATTGATCGCCGAAGTTGGCGGTAACGTTCAAAAAGGGCAAAGCGTAATAGTAATGTCTAACGTAGAAAATCCAGATTTTACTCTTATGGTTGTTGAAGAATGTTACAAACTTGGCGCAAAGGAAGTTACCGTTGAATGGAGATATACTCCGCTATCTAAACTTCACTATAAAAAAAGAAGTTTAAAAACTCTTTCTGAAATTTACGACTGGGAAATTGAAAAACTTAAACACAGAGAAAAAGTTCTTCCCGTTCTAATTTCTTTAGCGGGCGACGATCCCGACGGAATGAAGGGTATAGATCAAGAAAAAGTAACAAAAGCCTCTATTGCTACCATGAAAATTACTAAGCCTTATCGCGATAGAATGTCTGATAAATATCAATGGGTTATCGCTGCTGTTCCCACTAAGGCTTGGGCAAAGAAGATTTTCCCCGACCTTCGTCCTGCGGCTGCGGTTGAAAAATTGTGGGAAGCAATTTCATTTACTTCAAGAGTAACAGAAGATCCCGTTCAAGCATGGAAAGAACACAACGAAAACCTTGCATCACGTTGCGCATATCTTAACTCTTTAGGGCTTAGCGAACTTCATTATCGCGCCTCTAACGGTACGGATTTAAAAGTTGGTTTAATTGAAGACGGTTTATTCTTAGGCGGTGGCGAAAATACCTTATCTGGAACGTATTTTAATCCTAATATTCCCACAGAAGAAGTATTCACTTCTCCCATGCAAGGAAAAGCAGAAGGTATCGTTTATTCATCTAAACCCTTATCTTATCGCGGTGAACTTATAGATAATTTCTGGGTGCGTTTTGAAGATGGTAAAGTTGTTGAAACTGGCGCTGAAAAGAATGCTCATTTATTAGAAAAAATGGTTAATATGGATGAAGGGGCAAGAAAACTTGGCGAATGTGCGTTAGTTCCTTTTGAATCACCCATAAACAAAACTGGCATATTATTTTATAATACCTTGTTTGATGAAAACTGTTGCTGTCACTTTGCTTTAGGTCGCGGGTTTAACAACACTTTAAAGAATTTCGAAAATCTTACCTTTGCTGAGTGCAAGGAAAAGGGTATTAACGATTCTTCTATTCACGTAGACTTTATGATCGGTACTAAGGATTTAGAAATCGACGGCGTTACCAAAGACGGTAAAGTAATTGCTATTTTCCGCAACGGTAACTGGGCTTTTTAATCGCTTAAATAAAAGATAAAATTAAAACGGATTACTTTGTAAAGTGATCCGTTTTTTATTGTTATAATATTTAAAAAGCCCCTAAATAGGTCGATTATCGCCACTTTTGCGCTTAATCATCCCACCAAGGTGACTGAATAAATTTCTCTTCTTCACTAATTTTAATCTGCGGTAAAATAAGTTTATCTCCGTAAATTAAATTACCGTTTGCATCGGCTATATATGGCGTTAGGGCAAAATTATAATAGCCGTCCTTAAGGGATTTAAGTTCTAATTCATTTAAATTTGTTTGAGTAACCTTGATAAAATTGCCTTCTATAATTTGTTCAATAATAACGTTAACGGCATCTTCTTTTTCTATTTTAAAAGAAACTTTATTGCCGTCAACTGCAACTTCACATTCGATTGAAAGTGGCGAAAACGAACTTATAGGCAGACTTTTTACATATTTTGAAAGTATTGGGGCGCAAAAAGAATACTTTGTAGATAATATATCTTGCGCGAGCATTATTTGATTGTTTTCATATGCAAACTTGCACAGATTTACCGTTGTTACTTCGTTGGATTTTTTAAATTCGTCGGGGGAAAAGGTGGAATATAGTTCATCTAAAATATTACTTGCATACTTCGCCACGTGCGCACCCGTTATTTCGTTAGGCATTAAAGAGTTATCTTTATAACTAAATCTTAGCGCGATAATATCTTTAGAAGTGTAACAAAGAGTGTAAGCATCCGTATTTCCTTTTTCATTACCGTTAGTTCCCGTTTTGGCGCAAACTTCATATTTTTTACTACCTATTGCGCGCGCAGTGCCAGTTAAAGTACATTCTTTTAAAGCATAGTTAATAAGTTCACAAGTTCCCGCACTAAATACTTTTTCTTTAAATTCTTTGTTTTCGTAAACGCTTTTACCATTCTTTTTAACCGTTTTAATGCAGGTTGGTTTATAATAATTTCCGTCGTTTAAAAAGGGAGTATAACTTGAGCATAAATCTTTTAAAGTTACTCCGCCGTTGTAACTTCCAAGCGCGGTATTAAGCGAGTCTTCATTTATCTCTATGCCCAGTTTACGTGCATATAGGCGGGCTTTTTGTATTCCAAGCGCTTCTAAAACTTTAACGGCAGGTACGTTTAGACTTTTTAATATACTTTCTTTAACGCTTATCCAACCGTAATATTTTTCGCCGTAATTCGATGGCGAATATCCTGAAAAAGAGCATTTTTCATCTAAAATTTTGGTGTGTAGATGTATAAGACCTTCTTCGATTGCAGGCGCATAAACGTAAAGCGGTTTTATTATGGAGGCGGGCGGGCGTTCGTAATCGCCTTCGCTTATTTTTACGCCTTTAATTTCGCCGTTCTTGCTCATTATAATTCCGCTTTGAAAATTTTCTTCTAAATTCTGCGCTAATATTTGATTACTACTTTTATCGTAGTAGGTGTAAACTTCAATATCGTTATTCTCATAGGGCGAAATATCTACTATTTCATACAGTTCGTCAATAGCCATTCTCAAGTAGTTGTCGTTGCCGTTTTTTAGGGTACGTATCCTTGTTTTTACGCCCATTTGATATTCTTCTTGGCTAATAAAGCCCTGATTTAACATAAGTTTTAAAATTAAATTTTTGCGTTCTTCGCACTTTTCGCTGTTAGGTTTATAAACTGAAGGCGCTTTTACTGTTGCTGCGAGAGCACACCCTTGAACTAAGGTTAGATCTTGCGCGCTTACGCCAAAATAGTGTTTGCTTGCGCTTTCTATGCCGTAAATGCCTTCGCCAAAATAAACGCCGTTTAAATAAAATCCCAAAATTTCATCTTTAGTATATTTGCGTTCGAGTTCTATTGCAAGTTTCATTTCTCGAAGTTTTCGCCTAAAAGTTTTTTCACTTGATAGATGCGTGTTTTTTATTAACTGTTGAGTGATTGTAGAGCCACCTTCTTTAACTGAAGAAGAGCGCAAATTGTTTTTAGTAGCGCGTAAAATGCCAACAAGGTCTATGCCGAAGTGCTTATAAAACCGCTTATCTTCAACCGCGATAAATGATTGTTTAACGTGATTTGGAATAAGTGACGGATTTATGATTTCATGCGATTCCCCCGCGATATTCATCTGTTTTAATTGATTATCGTAAAATTTAACCGAATATGTGTTTTTTGCAAGCAAGTTTTCCTTTATGCCGTTAGAATCGGGTAAAAAAAGGTAACCCAAAAAGGCAAATATTGCAACGGCAAAAAGTAGCAAGCAAGCACCGATAATCCTAAAAAGCCTTTTAATAAACATAACGTAGTTATTATGAATATATTTTTTATTATTATGCATTAAAAAATTCTTGAAATTTAAGCGATTTTTTAGTATAATCTTTAGTATGGAAAAGAAATATTTTATTCAAACTTATGGTTGTCAGATGAATCTGCACGAATCCGAAAAACTTGCAGGTATGCTTGAAGAAATGGGGTACTCTGTAGTAGATGCACCCGAAAATGCTTCACTTATCGTTTTCGTAACGTGTTGCATACGCGAAAACGCAGAACAAAAGGTATACGGGCATTTGGGCGCGCTAAAGCCATACAAGATGAAAAATCCCGAAGTTATAGTAGCCGTTGGCGGTTGCATGACGCAACAAAAAGGCGCTGCGGAAAAACTTCACAAAGTTTGCCCATTCGTTGATATAATTTTTGGAACTCATAATCTTTGTGATTTTAAACGATTATTGTGCGAAAAACAAAACCGTAAGAAAACTCTAATAGAAATAACTGAAGAAAACAGTGAAAAAGAGTGCATTCCCATGCGCCGTAACAGTTTCCCAAACGCGTGGGTAAATATAATTTACGGTTGCAATAATTTTTGCACCTATTGCATAGTTCCATACGTTCGCGGGCGCGAAAAATCACGTAAAATAGAAGACGTATTAAGTGAAGTTCAAACCCTTGTTAACGAGGGATATAAAGAGATTACTTTGCTTGGACAAAACGTAAACTCTTACGGTAACGACGCAAAAGGAGTGGAAGGATACGGCGACTTTGCCGATTTACTAGATGCGATAGGCGAAAAAGTAAAGGGCGATTATCGTTTGCGCTTTATGTCTAGCCACCCAAAGGATTTAACCGAAAGGTTAGTACAGGCAATCGTACGCAATAAAAACGTATGCCACAGTATTCATTTACCTTTGCAGTCGGGTAGTACTTCGGTTTTAAAACAAATGAACAGAAGATACACTCGCGAAGATTATCTTGAAAAGGTTGCTCTTATAAAAAAATATATGCCCGATTGCGCTATTTCAACCGACGTTATGGTTGGTTTTCCGGGTGAAACGGAAGAAGATTATCGCGACACAATGTCTTTAATGGAAGAAGTTAATTTTGCTTCTGCATTTATGTTCGTTTATTCCCCCCGTGAAGGAACGCCCGCCGCTCGCCGTGAAGATCAAATAGACGCCGAAGTTTCAAAAAGGCGCATCATGGAAATGGTCGCTTGTCAAAACGAAAGAACGGCGCTTATCTCTAAAGAGTACGTGGGTAAAACCATTGAAATTTTATGCGAAGATTACGATAGTAAAAAAGGCATGTATTTAGGACGTGACGAATACGGCAGAATGGGCTACTTTGTTGCCGATTATAATGCTATAGGCCAGTTTGTTAAAATTAAAATACAAAAAGCGGTTGGCATTTCGCTATATGGCGAACAAGTTGCCGAATAACCGATACAAATTATTTTATAGGGCAATTTTGCATTGATTTTGCCTTAATTAAAACTAAAACACAAGCAGAATAAAGGGGTGAAAAAATGGGTTTATCCAAAATGATGTCCCATTACCTTACGGTAAAAGAACAGTATAAAGATTGCATAATTTTCTACCGTCTCGGCGATTTTTACGAGATGTTTTTTGACGATGCAAAAACCGCGTCGAAAGTGCTTGAATTAACCTTAACGGGTAGGGACTGCGGGCTTGAAGAACGCGCGCCCATGTGTGGCGTGCCATTTCACGCGGCAGATCAGTATATCGGAAAATTAGTTTCGGCAGGCTATAAGGTTGCAATATGCGAACAACTTACCGAACCAAACGGAAAAGAATTAGTTCAACGCGACGTCGTTAGGGTAGTAACGTCGGGTACTGTTACAGACGATAGCCAAATAAACGAAAAAACGAATAACTTTATATGTTCGGTGTGTTTATCTTCAAAGAGTTACGGTGTAGCGTGGGCAGATATAACCACCGGCGATTTCACCGCTGCTGAAGTAAATTCTAAAGATGAAGTTATAGATTTGCTGACTAGAATCGATCCTGCAGAGATTATTGCAAGTCGCTTGGCTTACGACGAAATTTATTCTTCACCCGTGTTTACCCATGGCGTAATTAAAAAACCTTATGCATACAAAGATTACGCATATTCAGAAAAAAGTGCGAAAAGTGCCCTTATAGAGCAATTAAACCTACATTCCCTTTCTTCAATAGGATTTGAAGGTTTAACACTGCCTACCTGTGCTGCCGGGGCTTTAATAGAATATTTAAAAGAAACGCAAAAGCATTCTCTTGCAAACATAAAGAATTTGGCGTTAGAACAAAAGGGCGAATATATGGTGTTAGACGGCACTTGCATGAAGAACCTTGAACTTTTATCTTCTTCTGCAAACGGCAAAGTCTACGGATCTTTATTATACGTTTTAGATCAAACGTCAACTTCTATGGGCGCAAGATTTTTGCGCAACGTCATATCCACTCCTTTGCAAGACGTAAACCGCATAAATTATAGGTTAGACGGGGTTAAAGAGTTATATAAAAATCTTATACTTACCAACTCTTTACGCGAAGCGCTAAGGGACGTAAAAGATATAGAAAGAATAGCGGGTAAACTATCTAATAACAACGTAACTCCGCGCGATATGGAAGCGTTAAGAACTTCTTTAGAAGTTATGCCCGAAATTAAGTTTAAATTAAGCGGTCTTTCGTCAAAGGTGTTAAAGGACGTTAACGCGAGTATTCCCGATATGAGCGAAACGGTGATGTTGCTTAAAAACGCCATTAAAGATAATCCCCCCGTTTCGGTAAAAGAAGGCGGTTTTATTCGCGAAGGGTTCGACGCTGAACTGGATAGATTAGAAGGCGTGCGCTCTAACGGCAAGGCAATACTAGACGGAATAGAAGCGCGCGAACGCGAGCGCACGGGCATTAAAAACCTGCGTATAGGATATAACAAGGTGTTTGGATACTTTATTGAAGTAACGAACTCTTTCAAAGATAAAGTTCCTTACGATTACGTTCGCAAACAGACTTTAACCGGTGCTGAAAGATACATAACCGAAGAACTAAAGAAATTTGAAGATGAAATTTTAACCGCCGGCGAAAAGGCGTTAAAAATCGAAAATGAAATATATGAAAAATTAAAGGCGTATCTGCTTGAGCGTTTACATTTGTTAAAGACTATTGCAAAGGGTGTTTCCGTATTAGATTTAATTTGTTCTTTTGCATATCTTGCAAAGAAGAAAAATTACTGTCGTCCTGAAATTCTACCTGCAGGCGGAGCGCTTGATATAGTTGGCGGAAGACATCCCGTAGTAGAAACGGTAGGTCAGCAATTTATCGCGAACGACACCTATTTAGATAATGGCGAAAACTCCATGATGATTATCACAGGGCCGAATATGGCGGGTAAAAGCACCTATATGCGCCAAGTTGCGTTAATTACCGTAATGGCACATATCGGTTGTTTCGTGCCGGCAAAATCGGCTACTATTCCCTTGACAGACAGAGTGTTTACAAGGGTTGGCGCAAGCGATAATTTGCTATTTGACCAAAGTACGTTTATGGTTGAAATGAGTGAAGTTGCTCTTATATTGCGCTCTGCAACTAAAAACAGTTTGATTATATTTGACGAAGTAGGGCGCGGAACTTCCACTTACGACGGACTTGGTATTGCGTGGGCGGTAGTTGAATACGTATGTTCTAAATTGAAATCTAAAACGCTGTTTGCAACTCACTATCACGAACTTTCAGAACTTGAAGGGGTTGTTGAAGGGGTTAAAAACTATAAGATTACCGTTAAGGAAATTAACGGAACTATAATGTTTTTACGCCGTATTATGCGTGGTAGCGCAAACAAGAGTTTCGGTATAGAAGTTGCTTCTTTAGCGGGTGTTCCCGAAGAAGTTACAAGGCGCGCTAAAGTTATACTTAAAAACCTTGAAGCAAGCGATACTGTTAAAAAGCAAGTTGGCGAAATATCCTTAGAAGATAATAGCGAAGAAAAAACTTTAAGTGAAGTGGAACGCATAATTAGCGATTTAGACGTTAATAACTTAACCCCAGTTCAAGCAATGACCGTGCTTTTTGACTTAAAAGAAAAAGTAAAGCGTTAACATTAAAAATAGCGTTAATCGCTTTATAGGCTAACTTTTTATATAAATACACAAATATATAAGACCTTTTTTATTCCTTTAAATAAAAAAAATTTAGGAAAGAATTTTTAAGCGCAAGAGAAAACAATATGGCTACTATTAATCTTTTAGATAAGAAAGTATACAACAGAATATCTGCAGGCGAAGTGGTTGAACGCCCCGCATCTGTAATTAAAGAACTTATTGAAAACAGTATAGACGCGGGCGCAACCGAAGTTTTTATAAACGTAGAAAACGGCGGTACGACTTCTATTACCGTTCGCGATAACGGTTCGGGTATAGAAGGCGAAGAATTAAAGAAGGCGTTTTTACCCCACGCAACTAGCAAGATCATTCGCGCTGAAGATTTAGATAATATTCTAACTCTTGGTTTTCGCGGTGAAGCACTTGCAAGTATAGGCGCTGTAAGTAAGGCGGTTATCGCTTCTAAAACGGCAGGTAGCGAACTTGGCCACGCTATAGATTGTACGGGTGGGGAACTTTCTGAAGTCTACGAATATCCCACTTTAAACGGAACTACAGTAACCGTAAACGAGCTCTTTTACAATACGCCCGCGCGCGCGAAGTTTTTAAAAAGCGCAAAGGCAGAAGAAGGGGAAGTTTTATCGGTTGTAACTAAGGTTGCACTTTCTCGCCCAGAAATATCGTTTACCTTGATTGCAGACGGAAAAACTTTGCTAGAAACCTACGGCGGTGGTTTAAAGGAATGTATTTCTTGCGTATACGGTGCAAAAACGCTTGAAAACTGTTTTATGATAGAAGGATTGAAAAACGGAATTAAGGTTAGCGGTTTCGTAGGTAAACTTAATTTCACAAAGCCCACTCGCGCTTTTCAAACTCTAATCGTAAACGGCAGATTCGTAGTTGATAATACGGTAAGTAGCGCCGTTTCAAACGCATACGGCGGTTATCTTATGAAAAGGCAGTATCCCTTTTACGTAATCAACTTGCAAATCCCCGGCGAAGCGGTAGACGTAAACGTTCATCCAAGAAAGGCTGAAGTACGTTTTTCTAACAATCAAATAGTATATTCGGCGGTTTATTCCACAATTTCTAAGGTGTTAGACGGTACTTCTTCTGCGCTTGAAATTATTAAAGAAGATGGAAGTGGATATTCTGCCCCCGTATATAGCGGTTTGGCGAATGGCAACGAAAATTACGGCACGTATGCCCAAAATGATAACAAAAATATCACGATTGAAGAAAATAAAAATGCTACAGCAAACGAAAAGTTTGATTTTAATCACTTTAACGAAGTGTTTTCTTACTCGGGTAAAAAGGGCGAAACGGTCACCGTTGAAGATAGCGGGTATTTAGGCGAAATCCAGTTTGATAGGGAAAGCGGAATTGACGTATTTGCCGAAAATAAAAAATATATAGAAAAGTTAGAACGCGAAAAACAGCTTAAAGATATGGCTCTTAAGCAAGAAGCGATAGAGGTTGAGCCTGATATGATATACATAGGGCAAGCCTTTAACACCTATCTTATTTTTGAATACGGTAGCGATATTTACATGATAGACCAACACGCTGCGCACGAACGACTTTTATACGACGATTTGTGCGAAAACGCCGGTAAAAACACCGATTCTCAGCCCTTGCTTATTCCATTTACCTTTAACGCAAGCGGGGAGGAATTTTTATCCATTTATACAAGGTTTGATTATTTCCGTCAACTTGGCTTCGATATCGTAAACGCTGGGGACGACGGGTTTAAAGTCACGGCAGTTCCCTGTTTGCTTAGCGAGATTAATTTAAGGGAATTTTTCGACGACGTTCTTTACGATAATTCTTTCAAGCGCGAAACCATTCCGCTTGTTTTAAAAGAAAAATTAATGCAAAAGGCTTGCAAACACGCAATTAAAGCAGGCGATAAACTCACCGCTTCGGATATAGACGCTTTAATGGCTAAACTAAAGGGCAATTTTGGTTTGCGTTGCCCGCACGGTAGACCTATCGCCGTAAAGATAGGAAAAACAGAAATAGAAAAGTGGTTTAAGCGCATAGTTTAATTGCCTTTTAGCGCTTTTAAATAGTTTGGGAAGTTATGACTGCAAAAGATATTATTATATTAAGTGAAAAAAAATGCGCAAAGGCTTTCAAAAGGGCAGAAGAGATTTCTCTTTACAATCAAGAAAAAGTCTTAAAGGCCTTTTGGAATAACAAAATTGCCTTGCGCCATTTCGTTAACACTTCGGGTTACGGTTACGGAGATGAAGGTCGCGACGTTTTAAACAGAGTTTACGCGCAGGCATTCGGCGCGGAAAAGGCGTGCGTTTCACCCAGTATTGCTTCAGGTACTCACGCATTGACCTTGGGTTTATTCGGTATTTTGCGCCCAGGCGATATTATGCTTTCGGTTACGGGCGAGCCATACGATACTTTAAAGGACGTTATTTCCGGCGATGGTATAGGCTCTCTTAAAGATTTTGGAATTAAATATAAAGGCCTTGCTTTAAAAAGGGGCAAAATTAATATCGAGCGCGTTTTAAAGATTATAGCTAGCGAAAAAATTGCAATGCTGTATATTCAACGTTCGCGCGGGTATGAGTGGCGCGATTCAATTTGCGTAGACGATATAGGTAAGTTCGTTAGCGCGGTGCGTGGCGCAGGATACGAAGGTTGTATTTTTGTTGATAACTGTTACGGCGAATTCGTAGAAACTAAAGAGCCTACAGAAGTTGGCGCGGACGTTATCTGCGGTTCTTTAATTAAAAATCCCGGTGGTGGAATTGCGCCTACTGGTGGATATATTGCAGGTAAAGAAAGGTATATAACTCATGTCGAAGGGCGTTTAACTGCGCCTTCTATCGGCGGAGAAGTAGGGTCGTATGCGTACGGCTATCAATATTTTTATCAGGGACTATTTTTAGCACCACATACCGTAAAAGAATGTATTAAGGGCAGTTTGTTAATCGGCACGGCTATGAGTTTGCTCGGTTTTAAAACTTTGCCAGCGTTAAATAAAACCCCTTGCGATATTACGCGCTCTGTAATTTTTAACGATGAAAAGAAATTGATTTCATTCATTCAATCGGTGCAAGACGTTTCTCCTGTTGATAGTTTCGTTACCTTAATGCCTTGGGATATGCCTGGCTATGAAGACGCGGTTATTATGGCTGCTGGATGTTTTGTTCAAGGTTCTTCTATCGAACTTTCTGCAGATGCACCCGTTAAGCCCCCATATGTAGCTTATATTCAAGGCGGGCTAACCTATGAACATTGTAAAATAGCACTTAATAAAATGCTTCAAAAATTGATGTAAAGTGTCGTTAATCGCGCTATAGACTGATATAATGAATAAATTAACGTTAAAAGAAAAACTGTTTTCTTTAAAAGATGAAAAGTATAGGCAGTTTCATATTCCGCTAATTCCTACGGTAAATGCCGAAAGGGTTATAGGGATTAAAGCGCCTATTTTGCGCGCGTTTTGCAAAGAGTTTTCAAAAGAAGATTATGCAAAGAGCTTTTTAGAAGATTTGCCCCATTATTATTATGAAGAGAATAATTTGCACGCATTTTTAATAGAAAACTGTAAGGATTATCACCATTGCGTTCAGTTGTTAAATGAATTTTTGCCTTTTGTAGATAACTGGGCTACTTGTGATATGATGAATCCAAAGGTTCTTTTAAAAAATCGTGATTTACTTTTTAGCACGGTTATTAAATTTTTAAAAAGCGATCACGTATACCAAGTTCGTTTTGGTATAGTGTGTGCAATGCGCGCCTTTACGGGCGAGTTTTTTAATAGGGAAATTGCAGAAAAGATTTCTTCTATAAAAACAGATGAATATTACGTTAACAGCGCTATAGGCTGGTTTTTTGCAACTTTATTAACAAAAAATTACGATAGCGCGCTACCTTTTATTGAGCAAAATGCGCTTTCTATTACGGCGCATAATCTTGCAATAAAAAAGGCAAGGGAATCTCTTTGCGTTTCAAAAGAGAGAAAAGACTATCTTAACAGTTTAAAAATGAAGGTAAAGTAAAAGTGGAATTTTTATTTTTTGATACCGAATGTGCCAACTGCTATGGTGGTAAGGGTAAAATATATAGTTTTGGCTATCTTATTACAGACGAGTATTTCAACATTTTAACACCCCCACAAGATCTTTTATTAAATCCTGATTGTAAATTTGATCCTTACGTTAAAAGAAATATATTAGTTTACGATAGGGCTTATTTAAAAACCATGCCTAAATTTAACGAAAGATATGATTTTATAAAAGAATTATTAACGAAAAAGGGTAGAGTGTGTTTTGGGTACGGTATAGATAACGATTTGCGTTTTTTATCAGACGAATGTAAAAGATATTCTTTACCACAGTTAAAGCCTGTTATTTACGACGTTCAAAGGCTTATCGCAATAGCCGAAAATAAGCCCGCGCGCAAATTAAGCGTTGAATTTCAAGAACGTTTTGGCGAGCAGGAAGGCGCACACCGTAGCGACGTAGACGCCGTTAGAACAATGATGATTGCAAAACAGATATATCAAAATTTAAATCAAGATATAGTGGAACTTTTAAAAAAAGATAAAAAAATAAATAGGGCGAAAAAGAATAAAAATGTTGAATAATCGTCTTATAGCCTAACTTTTACAGAAAAATAAACGTTTTTTATTAGATGCGTCAGTAATAACTTCAATTACTGACGCATTTTTTATATGGAATAAAACGGGCTAAAAAATATACCGAAAACACGTATTGCCTTTTTGCTTGTTGCTTATTAAAAATCTTTTCGCTTTTTACTATTACAAAACGTGCAATTTTTGTTATATGATTTTTATTAAACACATAAAATATTTTATGAAGTTAAGCAAAGCAGTAGCGGGCAGAGAATATACGATTAAAGAAGTTTTGGCGGTAGGCGATACTTTAAGTAGATTGCAAAGTCTTGGGGTAAACAGCGGGGCAAGTATTTTTATTTTGTTTAATTGCAACGGAAGAGTTGTGGTAATGGTAGGGCATCAAGAAATAGGGTTATGCAAAAACAGCGCAGAGAAAATAATAATAGTTTAGAAGAAGTAATAATAACGGGCATTGCAAATTCTGGCAAAACAACCTTGTTTAACGGACTTACAGGGGATAGTCAAAGAGTGGGAAACTGGCACGGCGTAACAACTTGCGTTGCGAGCGGTTACTGTAAGATTGAAGGGGTTGGAAAAATAAAAATTAGCGATTTACCCGGCAGTTATTTTTCAGATAAATACACTTTAGAAAGCAGTTTTATTAAAAACGTGATTACAAAGGATAAAAAAGTAATTATCGTTTGCGAAGGGATTAATATTAAAAAGGGTATCGATTTATATAACAAAATATCTCCCCTTTGTAAAGTTTTATGTTTGATTATAAACATGAATAAAGAACTTGAAAAAAAAGGCGGATATATCGACGAAAAAGTTTTACAGCGAAGATTACGGGTAAGAGTTGTAAAGGCGGAGTGTAACGACAAAAAAGACGTAAACAAGATTAAACTTTTAATAGGAAAACTCGTTAAGGATAGAACGCGTACGCAAGTTTTTTATGCTAATATTGAAGAAAGCGAATATTTTAGGTCGCCGATAAAAAAGAATAAGCCGACTAAACTTGATTATTTGCTTTTTTCTAAGTTTTTCTGCGCGCTTTCTTGCTTACTGGTTTTTGTTGCAGTTTTATACCTTGCCTTTGGTTCTTATGGGCTTGGAAGTATGCTTGAAAGAATTGTTGAAAAACTGTTCATATATGCAGTTAATCAACCTATAGAAAGGCTTTTATCATTTATTAAAGCTAGTGATTTCCTTTTTAGATTCGTTACGGAAGGTGTTTTAGAAACGATTTTTTCATTAATAGTTTTTTTGCCAAGGTTAGCGATAATAAGGATGTTTACCTTTTTTCTTGAAGAAAGTGGGTTTTTAGCGAGAATAGCTTTTACCTTTGATCCGCTTTTAAAAAAGGTGGGGATTTCTGGGCGCGCCTTGTTTGCCCTTTTATCGGGTTACGCATGCACGGTGAGCGGTGTTTTGTGTTGTAACGGATTAGAAAATAAAACCCTTAAAAATCGCGTTATAGGCGCACTTCCTTACCTAACTTGCTCTGCAAAAGCACCCGTTTACTTGTACGTTATAAATTTAGCGTCGTTATCATTTGGCTTTTACGTTCTTCCGCTTATATATTTTTTAGGTCTATGCTTGTGTTTGATTGTATGCATGATAGATAAAAGAATATCTGGCGATAAAGAGGGGGATTTTATAATTGAATTTCCGCCGTATAGGCTACCAACGGCAAAAAGCGCCTTAAAAGCCTTGCAAAAGTTTACAAAAGAGTTTATAATAAAGGTAGGTTTAATAATAAGCGCGGTTAGTTTAGCCGTTTGGCTACTGAATAATTTAACAGTGGATTTCAATCTTGTAACTTCTTATTTACAAAGTAGCATTTTACAAGTTATTGCAACCACTCTTGCAGGTTTATTTAAACCTATAGGATTAAACGATACTTCATTAATATCCGCGCTTTTATGTGGGCTTGTTGCGAAAGAAAGCGTAATATCTACCATGCATTTGCTTGGGGCAAAGTTTTCTTCTCTTCGTCAAGGGATTGCTTTTTTATGGTTTATTTTTGCATATCCGCCTTGCGTAAGCGCTTTGATAACGATAGGTAAAGAATGTGGAATAAAAGGCCTATTTAAAACTTTTTTTGTGCAAACGGCGGTTGCCTACGTTGGCGCATTGTATCTTTTTAAACCGCTGTGCGCTCTTTCGTTAACGGTATTGTTCGTTGTAATCATAAAACGTTTTGTGATAAAGAAAAATAAAAAATTATACAGGTGCTGTGAATGCAAAAATTTACGTGTGAAAACAAAACCAAATTAAGCGATTTTTTACTTGATAAATATCAGGGCGGTTTGTCGTACGGTAAATTTTGCACTTTGCTTCGCAAAAAAGATATTAAAATCAATCAAAAAAGAGTTAATAAAGACTGTGTTTTACAAAAAGGCGATATAGTCGAATGTTATTTTGATGCCGAAATAGAACTTTTAACTCCTATTTACAAAGATGAAAACGTAGTTGTGTTAAACAAGCCACAGTCGATTACGTCGGAAGATTTTTATAATCGAGTAAAAGGGCAGTATGCAACCGCAATTTTTACTCACCGTTTAGATAGAAATACTTCAGGCGTTATGATTTTTGCCTTAAACGAAGAAAGTTACGGCGAATTATACCAAGGTTTTAAAAACCGAACCTTTAGTAAGACCTATCATTGTTTGGTTAACGGCGCGTTTGAAAAAAAGCAAGCGCTTTTGCAAGACTATATGATTAAGGATGAAAAAATAGGGTTGGTTAAAGTTTATTCTAACGCGATTGAAGGGGCGAAAATAATAAAAACGCAGTATGAAGAAATTGCTAGAGCAGAATTTTCTTCCCTTTTAAAAGTAGAGTTGATTACGGGTAGAACGCATCAAATTAGGGCGCATCTTGCTTATCACGGGCATTTTATCATAGGCGATGGAAAGTACGGCTCGGAAAGGGTGAATAAGATTTTTAAGGCTAGTAAACAACTATTAATAGCAACGAATTTGCAACTGCATTTTAGCGAGCAAAGTTTGTTATTTTACCTAAACGGCAAGAATTTTTCTGTTGATTATAGCGGACTTTTTAAGTATTTAAAATAGTAAATTTTCACTTAAAAAAGATAACGAAAAAAAATATTGAAAAATTTTAAAAAAAATTTAAAAAACCACTAAAAAACAGTTGCCAAAACAAAAATTATTTGGTATTATATACAAGCATTAAGCGTGAACGCGCTTTGTTGCGGTCAAATGGTGTGGGAGCATAGCTCAGTTGGGAGAGCATCTGCCTTACAAGCAGGGGGTCACAGGTTCGAGCCCTGTTGTTCCCACCATTAAAATTAATAACCAAAAATTGGAATATGCGGGAATGGCTCAGTGGTAGAGCGTTGCCTTGCCAAGGCAAATGTCGCGAGTTCGAATCTCGTTTCCCGCTCCATTTTTTTTGCCCAAAATTATCTTTTGGGCATAAATATTTTCGGTACCATAGCCAAGCGGTAAGGCCAAGGTCTGCAACACCTTTACGCCCCAGTTCAAATCTGGGTGGTACCTCCAAAAAATTCGACAAGTTTCGTCTTGTCGAATTTTTTTATCCATTGCGAAAGCAATGGTATATCATCACGACGCAGTCGTGGATATTATCACCGAAGGTGTATATCATCAGCCGTAGGCTGTATCTTCTTTCGCAATGATGATATACAAGGCTTTCGCCTTGGTGATATACAAAACTTCGTTTTGATGATATACACGCCTTTGGCGTGATTGGGACGCTACAGTTCAAACCCAAATAAAAAGTGGCAAAAACATCTTTTTATCGCACTTTTTACAAAAAAATAGCACTGCATACATAGTGCTTTTTTTATGGGAATAATAATTGCTCTTTCGGGGCTGTATCTTATAGGGCATTAGGGTGAATGACTTATCGCGGATAGATAATATACCGTCTAATGCGGATGACAACGTGAAGTAGATAAAGCAAATTATCAAGCGACTAAAGCTGAATCACGCGCACAATTCGAAGAAGCAAAGGCGATGAGTAATCCCAACAGACGTAAAGCTGTTATGCAAGAAAAAAGAGATGAACAAATTGCAAGTGCAAACGAAAGAAAGGCTATTGCAGAAGAACGTATTGCAAAAGCAAAAAATATTAATAACTAGTTAAAAGCGCCGATAATCGTGTTATATCGGCACTTTTCTTTTTTTATTCAATAAAAAACCACCGCATTGACGTTCTTCTCTTAGGGATTTTTAATCCATAACAAAAGTATAGCCCACTATACTTCGCAA
>JAZOCA010000077.1:0-8815 GCA_045596285.1 Christensenellaceae bacterium
TAATAGTTGGGTATTTAAAAATAACAAAAGTTAACTTGATAATTTATATAAACAAGAAAAAGAAAATTATTGATCTAATAAAGTATTTTGCGGATAAAAAAAATAGGATTAAAATTAATGTAAAACCATTTAAAATTAATAACTGTTTAATTTGTGGAGTAAGTAATGATTTTTATATTCCATTAGTATGTGCTTCGCAGGCGGTAAGTAATACGATTTTACCCGTTTTAAAATATAAATATCCGCATATTAAAATTAAAAACGATATAGCATTCGTTAATAATAATAGGATTAGGGAAGTAGTATTTGTTTCAGGCTATATTAACGTTTTGGATATTATTAATGAATTAATAAACAAAATTAAAGGATGATAAATATGATTAGTGAAGAAAAAAATAAGGTGGAAAAAATAATAGAAAGCGCTATGAATAAGATTAATCTAATTAGCGGTTCACAAATTATAGGCGACAAAATAATTAATGAAAATGGACAGGCTGTTGTTCCCATATGCAATTTAACAGTTGCTGTCATAAGTGGTGGTGGTGAATATGGCGACGTAAAAATAGCAAAGGCTGTAGGAGATCATTTTGCCGGTGGAGACGTGACAGTATGCTCTGTAAAACCCACCGCATACGTTATTGATAATGGCTCTGGATTTTCGGTTATAAAGAATACTGATATTATTGAAAACATTAGCGCTCTTACTAAATTGATATTAGAAAAATTAAAATAAATCGTTATGAAAAAAAAGTTAAAATTGCTGATTATATGTGGAATTATATCGATAATTATGTTTAGCATAACACCGATTGTGAATGCTGAATCAAGCGTATGTGAAATAGTTGTTGATTTTAAAAGTGGAAGAGTTTTATATCAAAATAATTGTGACGAAAAAAGAAATATTGCAAGTATTACAAAAATTTTAACATGCATTACTACGATTGAAAATTGTGATATAGACAAGACTGTGGTTATAAAAAAAGAATGGACTGGAATAGAAGGATCAAGTATATATTTAAGAGAAGGGGAGACATTTACGGTAGAAGAACTTCTTTACGGTTTGATGTTGAGATCCGGGAATGATGCAGCAACGGCAATTGCATGTTTTGTAAGCGGTGATTTTTTGAGCTTTTCTAAATTAATGAATGAAACAGCATCAAAGGCGGGCGCGATTAACAGTTCTTTTAAAAATCCGCATGGGCTTGATGAAGAAGGACATTATTCTACGGCTTTTGATTTAGCTTTAATTACCAAATATGCGATGGAAAATGCTATTTTTCGTAAAATTGTTTCAACAAAAAGAATTGTTATCGGCAAGGGGGAAAGCGCAAGAGTATTAACTAATAAAAATAAACTACTATTTAACTATGAAAATTGCATTGGTGTCAAAACTGGTTATACCAAGAAATCTGGAAGATGCTTGGTCTCTTCAGCGAAGAAGAATGATGCGGAATTGATTTGCGTCGTACTGAATTGTGGCCCGATGTATGAGCGGTCGGAAGAACTTTTAAAAAATACATTTGTAGAATATGACTGGATAAAGATTGTTGATGCTACGGTTTCCGTTTGCGAATTGAAAACAAAAAATGGTAATTCTGTGCCTTGTTACGTTAAAGAGGATATTTTTTATCCTGTAAAAGTGGGTGAAGTGTTAAATATAAAGTATGAAATAGAACTTAACAAAATGGACTATAAAATAGCAAAATTTGGACAAGAATGTGGCACAATTAAAATTTTTAATGAAAAACAGTTGCTTTTTGTAGAAAAAATATATACTATTATATTATAAATATAATAAAGTGGTATAAGAAATGAGAATAAATAAATATTTGGTTCAATGTGGTGTAGGAAGTCGTCGTTTTTGCGATAAACTTATTGAAGACGGCAAGGTTTCAGTAAACGGAAAAATTTGTTCGCTTGGTCAAGATGTTGACGAAAAAAGGGAAGTCGTTACCGTTGATGGTAAAAAGATTTCCTTTGTTCAACATAATTTGTATTACATAATGAATAAACCTAAGGGATACGTTTGTACGGTTAAAGATGATTTAGGCAGAAAAACGGTAATGGATCTATTACCAAAAACCTCGTCAAGGGTAGTTCCAGTCGGTAGGCTAGACTACGATTCCGAAGGTTTGCTAATATTTACTAATGATGGTGATTTAGTTAATAGATTAACTCATCCTCGAAACGAAGTTCCTAAAACGTATATGTTGAAGGTTGAAGGGGCGGTTACCGAGCCTATGTTGAATAGATTGCGTACCGGTGTGGAAATCGATGGAAAAATGACCAAGAAATGCAATCTTCACGTTGTATCTACAGATGAAAAATACACAAAACTGTCTATTACTATTACTGAAGGTAGAAACAGACAGGTTAGGCGTATGTTTGAAGCTGTGGGAAAAGAAGTAGTATTTTTAAAGCGTACAAAAATAGGAAATTTAGGATTGACGGGCTTAGATAGGGGAAAATGCAGACCCTTATCTAAATATGAAATTGACTACCTTAAAAATATATAATCCCCCCTACATAGTCGTTTTTTTGCGGAGGTAGTTATTGAAAAGAAAATTTAAAAGTTTTTTTCTTGTTTTGTTGGCATGTTTTATTGCTTTTTCGGTATTTATTTCTATTGGTATGGGAAAAGATAAAACTGTCATACTAACGGGATATTTTGAATAACAATTAAAAATGTCTATATTATCGGAGTTTTTTATGGATGAAAACAAATTTCAAGTTTTAACCGAATCTGATATTGAATATAAAAGTGTAATTAAGCGACTTAAAACAGAGTATAAGAAAAAGATTAATGAAGAAATTGAAAAGGGGAAAAACGATATAGCGAAATTATCTACAGACGTTTTAGGTCGCGATTTTGCGCTTTTAGTTATCGAAAGAAAAAAACTCGTATCTAATTTTAGTTCGCAAGGAAAAGCATTGTTAGAATATGCCGTGTCTAACGGTATGACGCAAGAGGTCGAAGATTTAAAAAAATGGTCTGAAAGTAAAGAAGATATATCAAGTAAAAAGCAAAAAGGAGCCTCTCTTTTTTCTATTCTAGTAAATAAAGTGGAACTGTTAAGGCCTGATCTTGTAGATTCACTAAAAAAGACGGAAAAGTTGCTAGATGATAATAATGATCAAATAATTTTAATAGTGGACTCAAAAAAAACTCAATTAGAAAAGATTAAAGTTGAAAAAAGAAAGGAATTACAACAGAAAGTAGTTGATCTAGTGCTTGAGTTCAATAAAAAACTTTTAGTTATTAACGATTCATTTGGAATAGTGTCAAAAAAGCAATCTTCTTCACCTTTGGATGGAGTGGATGATTTTAAGTTTGATATTGACGGCGGGTACGAGGATGATATATTCGTTCCGCCTGGAGCAGATGATATAATCAATTAAATATATTATTAAAATCGTAGTGAAAACTGCGATTTTTTTATTTTTTTTCATAAACTACAGCTTTTTATAATATATATTTACTGGTCAATACATTTTAATTTCGACAAATGTTGACAAAATTCGACAAAAAACCACAAAGAATATTATTAAAAATAAAGTATAATTAGGGATATAAAATAGGTATGTATAAGAAAGAAGATGATAAAATTAAAAGAATTATTTCGGGAATATTGACATTTGTTTTTGTACTTTTTTCATCATTATTTTTTTATAATTATAGGATAGCCGTTGTGGACGTATTATGTGGATATGCAGTAAAAAATTTACCTATATATAAAGTTGGCAGGGAGGATAAACTCATTGCAATTTCATTCGATTGTGCTTGGGGGAATGACTACACTCAGAAAATATTAGATGAATTAGATTTTTATGATGTTAAGTGTACCTTTTTTATGGTTTCATTTTGGGCTGAAAAATTCAAAGACGACGTAAAGCGTATTGTTGAAAAAGGGCATGAAATCGGGACACATAGTAAAACACATCCATATATGTCAAAATTGTCACAGGCGGAAATAGACGAAGAATTAAATTATTCAATAAGAGTGATAGAAGAAATTTCAAATAAAAAAGTAAATTTGTTTCGCCCACCTTACGGCGATTATAACGATAAATTGTTAGAACGGGCTAATAGCTTGGGGTTATATACCATTCAATGGGACGTTGATAGTTTAGATTGGAAAGACTTATCGGCGAAGGAAATATCGTTAAGGGTTATTTCTAAAGTGACGAGTGGGTCTATTATATTATGTCATAATAACGGACTACATACAGCGGAAAGCTTGCCATTGATTTTTTCTGATTTAAAGGCAAAAGGATATAAATTCGTAAAAATAAGTGAGTTAATATATAAAGATGGATATAAAATAGCGCACGATGGTACGCAAGTAAAAATTAGTGATTAAATTAGCGCATAGCGCAAGGAGGAAATTATATGAATTACACAGAAAAACAAAATAACAGAGTGTATATTTTAGGAGAAATAGTAACTAAAGCCGTTTATTCTCATGAAATATACGGGGAAGGATTTTATGAAATGGATGTTAGTGTTAAAAGACTATCGGGGCAAAGCGATATATTACCCATTACCATTTCTGAACGTTTAATCGAAGCAAAAAATCTTGAGGTTGGCTCAAAACTATGTGCAATTGGACAGTTCAGAAGTTATAATAAGATGGTCGAAGGAAAGAGTAGATTAATGCTGACGGTATTTGTTAGAGAGCTATATGACGAAGAGTATCCGCAGAATCCGAATAATATTATTTTATCTGGATATATTTGTAAACCACCGATATATCGAACAACTCCATTTAGTAGAGAAATAGCTGATTTGTTGATTGCAGTAAACCGTGCTTATAACAAATCTGATTATATTCCTTGTATTGCATGGGGGCGTAATGCGCGATTTGTAAAAAATTTAGCCGTTGGGGAAAAAGTTGCCTTATCTGGTAGAATACAAAGCAGAGAATACACTAAGAAATTAAGCGAGAGTGAAAGTAAAATAATGACTGCGTATGAAGTATCTATCAGCAGACTTGCTGCGTACGATAACGTCGATACTTTTGATATGAATTACGATTTTTTAAATAGTAATCAAGAGGGTTTAAGAAGGGTTAATATATAGTAAAAAATTACTTAAAAAAATGATCATAAATCAAATAATTTGCTTGACATGCGTTGCTATATTTGTTAAAATTGAAAAAACCATTGCTTGACCGACAGTGGTAATATGCAGCGAAGGTGACGTGGCTTTACTTGAACAAGGGTAAATCAGGTCCTGCATTTATTAATTTGTACGTTTTGCCTTGCCTGCATTGGCAAGGCATTTTTTTTGCGCTTTACAACTTAAGATAAAATTTTTTAAGGAGATATAAAAATGAAACTCGTTTACAATGTTAACGAAAGACCTCCTGTTGGAAAATTGATTATTTCAGCTTTTCAACAACTTCTCGCAATTCTTGCTGCGACAATTGCAGTTCCTGCTATTGTTCAAAACGGAATGTCTGCTTCGGCAGCATTATTTGGCGCAGGTGCGGGTACTATTGTTTATCAGTTGTTCACTAAATTCAAAAGCCCTGTATTCCTTGGATCGTCCTTTGCCTTTATCGGTTCTATGGTTGCAGCTTTTGCTGGCGCTGCATCAGCATCAGTTGGATTCCTTGGTATAATTATTGGCGCTATCTTAGCCGGCTTGGTTTACGTTGTTTTAGCCTTAGTTGTTAAATTTGTTGGCGTAGAATGGATTAACAAGTTAATGCCTCCAGTTGTTATTGGCCCTACAGTTGCTATTATCGGTTTATCTTTAGCAGGTAACGCAGCAGGCGATTTATTGAAAGGCAGTGTATTAAATGAATTTGCTCTTCCTGTTGCAAATCCTCACTTAGCTTTCATTTGTGGTATAGTTACATTATTAACAGTTATCATTTGTTCTGTTTATGGTAAAAAGAACGTGAGACTTTTCCCCTTCGTTATCGGTATTTTGGCTGGTTACATCGTTGCGTCGATTTTTACAGTTATTGGTCATTTAACGGAAAATCAGGCATTAATGATTATTGATTTTTCGAAGTTTAAAAATATGTCATGGCTTCCTGAATTTACTTTTTTAAAGGTGTTTGAAGGAACTCTAGATTTTGGTTCAGCTGGTTTTGGTGGATATTTAGGTACTGTTGCCGTTGCATATATTCCCGTTGCTTGCGTTGTTTTTGCAGAACATATTGCTGACCATAAAAATCTTTCTTCTATTATTGAAAAGGATTTACTTGAAGAACCCGGTTTATCAAGAACTTTACTTGGTGATGGTGTTGGTTCAATGGTTGGCGCCATTTTTGGCGGTTGCCCAAATACTACATATGGTGAATCGGTAGGTTGCGTTGCTATTACTGGTAATGCATCTGTTTACACAATTACGATTACAGCAATAGTTGCTATTGTCTCTGCATTTGTTGCACCTTTTGTAACATTCCTTGCTACTATTCCCTCTTGTGTAATGGGTGGTGTTTGTATTGCTTTGTACGGTTTTATCGCATGTTCAGGTCTTAAAATGATTCAAAAAGCAGATTTAAATGATAATTCAAATCTATTTGTTGTTTGTACTATTTTAATTTGTGGGGTTGGCGGTTTATCGTTAAGTTTTGGGGCAGTAACCATTACTCCTGTTGCATGCGCATTAATTTTAGGTATTGTTGTTAACTTAATTGTTAAGAAAGCTAGACAAAGTTCAAGTGAAGAATAATTTTCATCATAAAAAGATAAAAGTGCTTTGCGTTTTTACGCAAAGCACTTTTGTTGATAAAAAAAGAACGCTTTAAAGCGTTCTTTAAAAATGGAGCTGATAACCGGATTTGAACCGGTGACCTCGTCCTTACCAAGGACGCGCTCTACCTACTGAGCCATACCAGCACCTGCGTTATACAGCCCTATTATAATATTATAAATAAAATGATTTGTCAAGAGAAAAAAGGGTATTTTATCATTTTTTTCCAAATAAATCGGTTTTTATTCTTGGAAGAGCGGTTGTTGCTTCGCCGAGGGGTTTTCCTAAGTTTCGATAATCGTGCCTATTAGAAAAGGCTTCAAGCAGTTCAACACTTTTTTTAAGTCTTGAATCTTCAACTTGGTATAATGCTTCAATATATTTTTTAGAAGAAAATCCAGCGTAATTTGTGTATTGTAGCAGTTTGGAATAATGTTTTAAACAAAATCCTTCGCTTTTTGATAACATCTCTCTAAATTGATCTTCATTAGAATATAATTGTGCGATTGTCTTATAATATTTAACCATTTCAGCTTCTGTGTAATCGCATACAATGCACTTATTTTGTTCTTCTTGCAATTTTAAACCACGTTTTTTAGCATCTGAAGCGCTTTTGGGCTTTGCAAGTAGGTTTTTAAATAAGGTATTCATTCTTGTTGTCATTTGTAAGGATAAGCCTAATTTTGAAGGCATTTCATATAGTTGCTCAAAATGTTTTAAACAAAAACCTTTCGCATTTACTTCCATCCGAACAGAGTCATCCATGCATCCATCTGCTAAAAGTTCACGACAAATATTTGTTTCCACAATTTTTTCTATAGTGCAAAGAGGACAACCGCAATTTTCTGCAAAATGTTTTATTATTAGTCCTGTGCTAATGTGATATTGCATAATATTACCATATTGTATTTTTTTATTATTATAACATAAATTTTGTAAAAAATAAAGTAAAATCAATAGTAAAAAGGTTGCAAAGATAGGATAATTATGCTAAAATATTTAGGCAGTAAAAGGTGGGTGTTAGATATGGTTGTTGAAAAAATTGATCTGTATTCTTACTTCAATATTGACAAACCTGAAAAGGCACGGGGCATACTTACTGTATATGCTATAGATAATAATATTGAAACGGGTTTAAAGCGTGAACGATCAGCAATGTTAATTCTTCCAGGAGGCGGATATTGGTTCGTTTCTTACAGAGAAGGAGAGTCAATTGCTTTGGCGTATCTTTCTCACGGAATTCAAGCTTTTGTTTTAGATTATTCAGTTGCTCCAGAATTTATTTATCCCATTCAACTGAGGGAAGCAGCAATGGCTATGATATTTATTCGCGAGAATGCAAAAAAATATCATGTTAATCCAGAATACGTTGCGTCAGTTGGTTTTTCTGCGGGCGGGCATCTATGCGGTGCGCTTGGAACTATGTTTAATAGTAAAGTTTTAGAAGATTTAAGTAACCGTGATTTCGTTAGACCTACTGCTGTTATTTTAAGTTATCCAGTTACTATTTATGGTAAAGACGAGCGTTTTTATCATATGGATTCATTTAAAAACCTAACAAACGATAATGAAGAAATGTCTTTTGAATTATCTTTGGATAGATGGATAACAAAGTATTCTTCTCCTGCATTTATATGGCACACATATAATGATCCTTGCGTACCTGTTTATGGAACGCTTGTAATTGCTCAAAAGTATTTAGAACATGAGGTTCCTTGCGAATTGCACGTGTTTGCTGAAGGAGCACACGGATTATCTGTTGCTACTGAAGAAGTAAACTCCGTAAATCGTGCCGTTGCAAAATGGATTGATTTGTCGGTTGCGTGGCTTAAAGGAAGAGGTTTTACGATTTATTCTTAATGATTAATATCCGAGTTTTTTCTCGGAATAATGCTGGTGTGGCTCAGTCGGTAGAGCAGCTGATTCGTAATCAGCAGGTCGTCAGTTCAAGTCTGATCACCAGCTCCAAAAAATTCGACAAGTTTCGACTTGTCGAATTTTTTTATCCATTGCGAAAGCAATGGTATATCATCACGACGCAGTCGTGGATATCATCACCGAAGGTGTATATCATCAGCCGTAGGCTGTATCTTCTTTCGCAATGAT
>JAZOCA010000078.1:0-59276 GCA_045596285.1 Christensenellaceae bacterium
TCCTCCTTTGTGCTTTCTTGTGTGCAGTTTCGAACCTGCTTACAGTTTAGCACATAGGAGCTTTTTTGTAAATACCTGCAAGGCTGCTGCTAAAGCCTTTTTTATTATCCACCGGCATAGCCGGTGGTTTTGTTTGTATAAGAGAACGCGATTGAAAAAATCAATCGCGTTTTTTTATTTCATTCCTTTTTCTTTTCTTATTTCCTTAACACGCTTTTCAAATCCGTTATCGGTAGGGAAATAATATCGTTTACCCGCTAACGAATCAGGCATGTACTGTTGCTCTACCCAACCGCCGTAAGAATGGGGGTATTTATATTGTGCGCTTTTTTGTTTTGCTTCGTCATCTGCGAAAACGCTGTTTTTAAGGTGAGGGGGAACGTTGCTATCTGCAACTTTTTCGGCATCTTCAATAGCCATATCCATAGCGCTTACAACCGTATTTGACTTCGGTGCTTCACAAACGTAAATTATTGCCTGCGATAATGGAATCTGTGCTTCGGGATAGCCTATGTTTTTCAACGCTGTTAAAGCCGAAACCGCTACAACTAAGGCGTTTGGATCTGCCATACCAACGTCTTCAGATGAGTGAACGACTAATCTTCTTGCAATAAGCATGGGATCGCACCCGCCCAAAATAAGGCGTTGAGACCAGTATAATGCAGCACTTGAATCGCTTCCACGCAAACTTTTACAAAAGGCAGAAAGCATATCGTAGTAAAGGTTTTCATCATACGAAAGCGCCTTTTTTTGAATGGATTGTTCTGCGTCTTTTAAAGTTACTACTATTTTTCCATCTTCACGCGGAGGGGTTGTTAATACCGCAAGTTCAAGCGCGTTGTAAGCTACCCTTAAATCACCCGCACTCATATAAGCGATATGCTTAACCGCTTCTTCGCTAACTTCTGCATCATAGTTACCAAGACCGCGTTTTGTATCGCTAATCGCGTTATACAGGGCTTTTTCAACGGTTTCATCAGTCAACTTTTTAAACTCGAATACTCTGCAACGAGATACTATTGCAGGCGTCATTGAAGCGAATGGATTTTCAGTAGTTGAACCTATGAATATTATTGTACCCTGCTCTATTAACGGTAGCAAAGAATCCGATTGCAATTTGTTAAAACGGTGACATTCATCTAACAATAAATAAGTTTTTTTGCCGTATAGACGAGCATTTTCTTTTGCTTCGTCGCCAACCCTTTTAACGTCTGAAACACCGCTGTTAACCGCGTTTAACTTAACGAAATTTCCGCTTGTAGAGTTTGCAATAATATTTGCAAGAGTGGTTTTACCGCAACCTGGAGGCCCCCAAAAAATACAACTACCCAACCTATCAAGCATTATTGCACGGCGCAATAAACTGCCGTCTTCAGCGATATGGCTTTGCCCCATAAATTCACGAAGAGATAGCGGGCGCATCCTTTCCGCAAGGGGAATAGGAGTGTTTTTTGGCGCTTGTTCGAACATGCTAATTGTTTGATCATCAACTTTTTTCATATTTTATATAATATCACAAACTAAAATAAAATACAATTATATTATGAGAAAATTTTTATTTTACGTACTTTGTATTTTTTTATCCTTTATTTCGATTGCTCTTATAATTAAACCGGCAGAATATTCTAAAGCGTGTTTAGATGGGATTATTTTATGGGCAACGGTGGTAATGCCTTCTTTGTTACCCTTTTTCTTCATTAGTTTACTTATGACAAATACCGGAATGGCAAAAGCGCTTACAAATAAACTTAAAAGACCAACTGCATTACTTTATAACGTAAACAGCGTTGCTTCTTTCGTTCAATTAATGAGTTTTATTTCCGGTTACCCTGTGGGAGCAAAATTAATTAGTCAACTTTATAACGAAGGGCAAATAACAAGTTCAGAAAGTACAAAAATTTCATTGTTCACTTCAACGTCTGGCCCTATGTTCATAGTAGGAAGTGTTGGCGCGCTTATGTTTAACGATAAAAACAAAGGAATTGTTTTGCTTATTTGCCATTTTTTATCTGCAATCTTAAACGGGATAATTTTTAGAAAATATACACCCAGAAGCGCCTACGTATGCAAAAATATTAAACCACATGCAACGATTAGGGAACATAAAAATATTTTATACGATTGTGCTTACGGCGCTACGATATCATGCTTGACGGTTGGTGCGTTTATAGCAGTTTTTTTTGTTTTTTGCAAAATATGCAACGACTTCAATTTGCTTTATCCTTTTACTGCCATACTCACTTTACTCTTTAAAGACACAAAAAAAGCCCGCGCTTTTTGCGCAGGCTTAATTGAATGTACCAACGGTTGTGCACTTTTTGCATCCACATCTGGCTTTCTTACTTTACCGTTAACCGCTTTTATCATCTCTTTTGGTGGAATGAGTATAATAATTCAGTCCATCGCCTTTTTAAAGCAGGCAAAAGCGGACGTTAAAATGTTTATATTTTCCAAAACGATTCAGGCTTTCACTTCTTTTTTTATATGCTCATTTATGCAATTATTATTATAAAAGTGTGTCTATAAGCTCTTTAACAGCACTTTCAAAGATTTTTCTGGAACAAGGGAAGAAACATCTTTACCATTCTTTATCTCTTCTTTTATATAGGTGGAACTAACAGATTTCATATCTTCATCTGCACTTATATAAAAATTGACGATTTCAGGATATGCTTCCTTATTTATTTTATACATATTCTCTTCGTAAAGCATATCTTTTTCATCGCGGATACCGCGAACGTTGTAAACGACTTTATTTTCTTTTAAAAAATCTACTAATAACCCGTCAAAAGAAGTAACCGAAACTTTAGGATTATCTTCAAATGCAAGGTTTAACATGTTTAGTCTAGTATAAAAATCAAATTGATATTTTTTATTTTCATTTATGCCTTGTGCAACTATAATTTTATCGAAGTGCGCTAACGCCTTTTCTACTATATGAACGTGACCTTTAGTAACGGGATCAAAACTTCCAGCAAAAACTGCAGTTTTTAAATTTGCCTTTCTGTAAAAAACGAATTCAGCTATCCCGTATTTTTTGCGTTTTTCAATAAAAAGTCCTTCTATAACGCGATTAACGGCACTTCCACTTTCCATTATAACTATTCCGTTATCATTTAAAATTTCTCTTTTTGCAATAACTTCTAAAGCGATTAACCCTTCTTTTGAAGCATAAGGCGGGTCTAAAAAAATAATATCGAACTTATTACGGCAAGAGCGTAAATAACTGACGCAATCGCTATTTATAACGCTTGAATTTTCACCTATAAGTTTTAAGTTTTTCTTAGTTAAATTACAAGAAGAAAGACTACTATCCGTAAAAACAACTTCTTTTGCCCCACGCGAAAGGGCTTCTATTCCCATAGCTCCACTACCGCAAAATCCATCGTAAAAACTTTTTCCCGCAATTTCAAACTGCAAAACCGAAAAAACCCCTTCTTTTGCTCTATCTGAAGTAGGTCTAACGTTTTTTCCTTCGAATTCAGCAAGTTTTCTCCCTTTGTATTTACCGGAAATAACCCTCATATAAATCTCCAAAATAGTGAAATTTTTTACAGTTGATACCATACGAAGTCAATATTTCATAAGGTATGGTGTTACAATACTTAGCCTGCTTTTCAGCATCGCTTAATAGGCAAAAATATTTGCCTTTATTTTCAGTTGCGCACATATTCATACATGCGTTGTTCAATAAATTAAAGTTACTCCTTCTACCATTTGAATAGCCGTATAAATATAGCCCTACGTTTAAATCGCGTTTAGTTTTATAGTTGCCATATAGTAAACTTTCGTCTGATGAAAGACTTCTGCTTTGCACTCTTTTAGCAATAACTTTCATGCACTTTTCAAGCGCAAACTGCCCGTTAATCGCACTATAGCCGTATATTGCTAATCCAACCCGCACCATGTCTGCACAAAATTCTTCACCAAAATTTAAAGACGAAGAGGATGCAACGTGTTTTATTATATCGGGCGAATAGTCGTTTGCTAAAGAGCAAAACTTTATAAACTTATCGTATTGAAGTAAACAATCATTACGATTTAAACCGTTATAAAAATGCCAAAAAACACCCTTTACTAAAACCGTGCTTTTTGCAAAAAGATCCAATATGCTTTTTAATTCGCCTAACGTGTTTACGCCCAACCTATTCATTCCAGTATTAACTGCAAGATGAACGTGGGCCACGCTATTTAACTTGGTTGCAATCGCTAAAACTTTTTTAGCATACTCTTCGGTATGAACGGCAAATTCAACGCCGTAAAATATAGCCGAAGAAATTTCTTCAACGGGAATTAAACATATAACGGGCTTTGTTACACCTGATATTTTAAGCGCAATCCCCTCGCTTAAAGAAGCAACGGCAAAATAATCGCAAACGTCGTTTAGCACAGATGCACATTCACAAAGACCATGACCATAAGCGTCGCTTTTTACAACGGCGCATAATTTTGCATTTCCTATTATCCCTTTAATCTTTATGGCGTTATTTAATATCCCTTTTAAATTTATCAATGCAACGGGAACCCCGCTGTTTAATCGCTCTTGCAACATATTAAGCATTTTATATACACCTTAAGTGCTTTACCTAAAAGGTAAAACGCTTACTTACTTCATATATAATATATGCTTTTTATATTTCTTTTTTTCGCCACGCCAAAATCAATTTTATCGTGGGATTTTATACAATATAAACGGTTAACAAAATTGATGTTTTAAGAGTATAATAGTAAATAATCTTAATCTTTTTTATTGAACGTAGCGTTGATTAGTTCGTCTACGGCGTTATAGCCAAACTGCTCAAGGCGAACTTTACGCGCTGCGGTTTCTATAATTACGGGGATATTTCTACCCGGACTTACCGGAATAACCGCAGTTTTAACCTTAACGCCTAAAACGTCGGTAGTCAATTCTTCATCCCCTAATCTATCGTATTCTTTCATTTCGTCCCAAGGAACTAACTTTACAATTAAATCGATTGACTTTTCTAATAAAACAGAACCCGGGCCGAACATTGTTTTTACGTTCACAATACCTATTCCGCGAACTTCCATATAATGGCGAATTTTAGGCGGACAAGTTGCCATAACGACGTCATTTCTGCTTGTTGCTATAACGGAATCGTCTGCAACAAGGCGATGCCCGCGTAGAATAAGTTCAAGCGCGCTTTCGCTTTTTCCTATTCCGGCATTTCCCGTGATTAAAACGCCTATACCTAAAATATCTAGCATTACGCCGTGCAAAATCGTACTTGGAGCAAGTACTTCGGTTAAATAGTTATTCAAACTACTTATTAAATGAGTGGTTATATCACTTGTTATAAACAGCGGAATATCATATTTTTTAGCATATTCAATAATATAATCGTCTATTTCAAGATTTCTGCATACTATAAGACATGGAAAATCTTTAGAAAAAAATCGATCTAAAACATCTATTTTAATCTTTTCGGGTAAATGTTGTAAAAAGTTGTTTTCAGCATTACCTATAACTTGAATTCTTTCAGGTACGAAGTGATCAAAATACCCAGCGAGTTGAAGACCAGGTCTGCTTACGTTTTCAGTTGTTAACGTAAGTTCACCACGCCCTTCAAGTACGGTTTTTAATTTTAGTTTTTCACAAAATTCCTGGCAGGAAACTATTGCTATTTTTTCTTTGCTTATTGATTCGCTTATCATTATTACTCTCCTTTATTGTGAAAATAATCGTATATGTTTTGCGCGTGTTTTTTTCCGATTCCATCAGTTTGAATAAGTTCTTCTACGGTTGCGTTTGAAATATCGTGAACACTACCAAACTTTATCAAAAGCGCGTCTATCTTCTTTTTGCCAAGCCCGTTAATCTCTTTTAATTGCGAAGAAAAAGAACGTTTAAGGCGTAAACTTCTGTGATAAGTTATTGCAAATCTATGCGCTTCATCACGTATTCTTTGAAGCAATCGCAAACAGTAATCGTTTTTTTGAAGAACTATAGGCGTATCGCTTGATAACGTAAAAATCTCTTCTTGCTTTTTGGCAAGGGATATAAGTTCTATATCTACGTTTAACCTATCAAAAACTTCTTTTACGGAAGAAAGTTGACCTTTACCACCATCTATTATAATCAAATCAGGGGGTGGAAACTTTGCTTGATCTTCGCGCATGCGATTTATTCTTCTTGTTAATACTTCCTTTAAAGAGGCAAAATCATCTGCTCCTTCAACGGTTTTTATTTTAAATCTTCTGTATTCTTCAGCATCTTTTTCGCCGTTTGTAAACACTACCATAGAGCCCACTTTATCTACGCCTGAAATATTTGAAATATCGTAACATTCCATTCTTTTTGGGTAGCGTTTTAAACCAAGCAAATCTTGTAATCGCTTGCACGCAGAAGTAGTCATATCTTCTTTATGGCGAATTTTACCAACTGACTTTTCTAAATAGTCTTTGGCGTTCATTTCCGCCATATCTAAAAGTTGCTTTCTAACACCTTGTTTTGCGTGCATAATAGATACTTTTTTACCGAAGTTTTCTTTAAAATACCCCTCTATAAGCGCGTTATCGGCAAGTTCGTAGTTAACAATAATCTCGTTTGGAAGTTCGTTAATCTTATCGTAAAACCTAATTATAAAATCTTCTAAACACTCTTCAGGGGAAACAGATCCATCTTCAAAAGCGAAATATTTTCCCCCTTGCATTCTTCCCCCACGCGTTATTAAAACGTTAATGGCTGAATGTATATTGTCGCTTGCAACAGATATAATATCACATGAAATAAAGCGGTTTAAGGAAGTAATTTTCTTTTCTGTAATCTTGCGCAACGCCTTAATTTTATCTCTGTATGATAGAGCGAGTTCAAACTCTTCATTTTGTGCAAAAGTATTCATTTTTGCCGTCAATATACGCTCGGCTTCGTCGTCATTTCCGCTTAAAAAATCTAATGCAGAATTTACCTTTTGCATATATTCTTCTTTAGTACATAATCCGTTACAAGGCCCTAAACACTTTTTAACGTGATATTCTAGGCACTCCCTTTTGCGCGTATTTTCATTAATCTGCATAGTGCAACTGCGAAGCAAAAAGGCGCTGTTTATGATTTCTATAATCTCCTTTGCGCTAACACCTGCCATAAACGGGCCGAAATACCTAGCGCCATCCCTTTTTACCGTTCTAACAATTTCGAAATGCGGAAAGGGCTTTTTTAAATCTATTTTAATATAAGGATAAGTTTTGTCGTCTTTAAGTAATATGTTGTATTTTGGTTTGTTCTTTTTAATTAGATTGTTTTCAAGAGAAAGAGCGTCTGCTTCAGAGTTTGTCATTATATAGTAAAAATCGACGATGGAAGATACCATTGCCATGACTTTATCCGTTTTAACCCCGTCGTAAAAATACTGGGTTACTCTGTTTTTAAGATTTTTTGCCTTACCTACGTATATTACTTCGCCACCTTCGCCAAGCATGACGTACACGCCTGGATTTTTAGGCAAAAGTCTTATTTTATCTTGCAAATCAGCTCTCATATTATACCTAAAATATGCCGATAATCGACCTATACGCGTATTTTTAATGTTATCGTTAATATTAAAGGGTGTTTTCGCGTGAAAACACCCCTTATAAGTTTACTATTATTTTGCGTATTCTATCGCTCTTGATTCCCTTATAACGTTAACCTTGATTTGGCCAGGATATTCAAGTTCAGTTTCAATTTTCTTTGCAATATCTTTAGCAAGGAACATTGCCTTTGCATCGTCGATTTGTTCGGGTTTAACTATAACCCTAATTTCACGACCTGCTTGAATAGCAAAACTCTTATCTACGCCTGCAAAGCCTGAAGCGATATTTTCAAGCGCTTCAAGACGTTTAACGTAGTTCGTGCTAGTTTCACGTCTTGCACCGGGGCGAGCGCCCGAAATAGCGTCTGCCGCGGAAACTAAAACCGCCTCTATCGTCTTGGGTTCTACGTCGCCGTGGTGTGCTTGAATACAGTTAACAACGTTCTTGTTTTCGCGGTATTTTTTAGCGAGATCTGCACCGATTTGAATGTGCGTGCCTTCTACTTCGTGATCTACCGCTTTGCCGATATCGTGAAGTAATCCACCGCGTTTTGCAAGGTTTACGTCTACGCCTAATTCCTGAGCCATTAAACCTGCTAAATATGCAACTTCAATAGAGTGTTGCAATACGTTTTGACCGTAACTGGTTCTATAGCGCAATCTACCAAGCAGTTTAATAAGTTCGGGGTGAATGCCGAATAAACCGCAATCGAACATAGCCGCTTCGCCTGCTTCTTTAATCTTTTGATCTAATTCTTTAGTGGTTTTTTCTACCGTTTCTTCTATTCTTGCGGGATGAATTCTGCCATCCGCAATAAGTTTTTCAAGTGAAAGACGCGCAACTTCGCGACGAACGGGATCAAACCCAGATAAAATTACTACTTCTGGCGTATCATCTATAACGAGTTCAATACCGGTAGCATTTTCTAATGCGCGAATGTTTCTACCTTCACGGCCGATAATTCTCGCCTTCATGTCGTCGTTAGGTAGTGGAACTACAGATACGCTTATTTCTGAAGCGTGATCGGTACAGCAACGTTGAATTGCAAGGCTAATAATATCTTTAGCCTTTTTATCTGCTTCTTCTTTCGCTTCTTCTTCAATACGGCGAACGGTTACCGCGCAATCGCGACGCGCTTCTTCTTGAACGGCTTCCATAATTTGGTTTTTAGCCTCTTCTTTAGAAAGTTGCGCTATTTTTTCAAGTTCAGCAACCATGAGTTCATGTTGCTTTTCTACCTTTTCTTGCAAGCCCTTAATTTCATTAAGTTTTGCATCTAAATGGCGTTTTTGTTCTTCAACTTCTTCGTTTTTCTTTAAAAGATTAGCATCCTTTTTATTTAAAACTTCATCTTTTTGAACGAGACGTTGTTCCATCTTTTGTAATTCTTGGCGTTTTTCTTTTGCTTCGCTTTCGAATTCTTTTCTCAGTTTTAAATCCTGTTCCTTCGCTTCAAGAATCGCTTCTTTTTTTAGTTGTTTACATTCTTGTTCCGCATCTTCTTTCATTTTAGCAACTACTGCTTCGGCAGAACCGATTTTCATTTCGCGTTGCTTTTGTAAAATTTTACTGCCAACAAATATACCGCCTACGCATCCTAACGCTACGGCTAATACTGCAATAACTATAACGAGCGGTAAACTTACGCCCGTTGCAAGTGTAAGAAACAGGGAGACTGAATTTAAAGTCATAATTGAACCTCCCTAAGTATCGTATAAAAATATATAAACGCAGTTTTGCTTTGCAAATGGCTTTTGCAAAAGACCAAAAACTACCACATATAATTCTACCATATATATTTTATACTATATAATGCGATTTGTCAAATATTTCCCTTGCGATAATATATAAAATATCTTATTTTTTAAGGTTATTTTAAAGTTTAAACCATTAAAAAAAGCGGAAAGGTTAATTTTCCGCCTTTTTTTATTTAGATTGCATAAATGCTGTTAATCGCGTTATTGGGGAACTTCTTCGCCATTTTCATCCGCTTTGCTAAAACATGCAGCGCGAATTTTTTCTTCTATTTCCTTTGCAAAATCAGGGTTAGAAATTATGTAATCTCTTGCCTTTTCTCTTCCTTGAGCAAATTTATCGCCTTGGTATGCAAACCAGCTACCGCTTTTATCTATAATACCCTTTTCTACGCCGATATCTAATAAACAGCCCGCCTGAGAAATGCCTTTGCCGTAAATAATATCAAATTCTGCAGTTTTGAATGGGGGAGCAAGTTTATTCTTAACGACTTTTGCTTTAGTCTTGTTACCGATAAGCCCGTCTGAATCCTTTAACGCGTCTGCCTTTCTTATATCTAAACGAACGCTTGAATAGAATTTAAGAGCCTTTCCGCCGGGAGTCGTTTCGGGATTACCGAACATTACGCCTACCTTTTCGCGAAGTTGGTTAATAAAAACTACGCATGTTTTGGATCTATTAGTGATAGCGGTAAGTTTACGTAAAGCCTGAGACATTAATCTTGCCTGTAAACCTACGTGAGAGTCACCCATATCCCCTTCGATTTCTGCCTTAGGAGTGAGCGCGGCAACAGAGTCTATAACGATTAAATCTACCGCACCGCTTCTAACCAAACTATCAGTGATATCAAGCGCCTGTTCACCTGTATCAGGTTGAGATACGTATAAGTTATCTAAATCAACCCCTAAATTAGCAGCATAGGTAGGATCGAGCGCGTGTTCAGCGTCGATAAAAGCAGCAATACCGCCAAGTTTTTGGGTTTCGGCAATTATGTGAAGGGCTACGGTCGTTTTACCTGAAGATTCAGGCCCGTATATTTCAATAATTCTTCCGCGGGGAACACCGCCTACCCCTAAAGCCACGTCAAGCGCAAGACAGCCCGTAGGAATGATTTCAATAGTCATATCCTTAGAGTCTTCGCCCAGTTTCATAATTGCGCCCTTGCCGTATTGCTTTTCAATTTGACCAAGCACCTGCTCTAGCGCTTTGCGTTTGTTGTCATCCATTGTGTTTTATCCTCACTTAATAATATTTACTTTGTTATTCTATAGCGCGATTAACCGCGTAAAATCTTATTTAAAGCAAGCAATGCGTTTTGCTTGCCCTGTTCTATTATTTGAGACCGATTACCCTTAAAGTTAAACTTAAAAACTTCTATTTTATTTTCATCGCCAACGGCAATATAACACAGTCCGCAAGGCTTTCTTTCATCACCCGTAGGGCTTGCGTAACCGGTTGTTGCAACGGCTACGTCGCAATTACCGCTTTGAAGTAAGCCGTAAACCATTTCAAATGCAACTTCGCGAGAAACTACCGTATGATTTTTTACAGTTATGGGATTAACGCCCAGCCTTTGTATTTTTGAATTTGTGTTATAACAAACCATTCCTTCGTAAAAAACTTCGCTTGCACCCGAAACGCTTACTATTGCGTTCGCTATAGCCCCGCCCGTAAAAGATTCGGCAGTACAAAGTTGTTTTGCACTTATTTTAAGCAACGCCACGGCGCTTTCTTGAAGGGAAATATTTTCGTTTGCGTAAATGCACTTAGAAAAAGTAGTTATAAAACTCTTTACCCCTTCGTCAAAAAGCAAATCGCTTGCATCGCCTTTTATAAGTTCAACGTAACAATCCGCCCCGTAAAGGGAATAATTTAACTGAACGGCGTCGTTTGTAATTCTTGAAATTTCTTGACGAGCCTTTTGCATAGCGCCGTTAGTAACGCCGTAAAGTTTAAAACCAACTTTTCCGCTTGAATATTGATTAGCCATTTTTAGCCCCTAAAAATCAATTTTCGGCAAACACCGCTTTGTTTTTTACTATGTAATTTATACCCGAAATCAAGGTCATTATAACTGAGAAGATGAATAAGCAGTATCCTACCAACCAAATGATATCGAAAACCTGACCTGAAAATCCCTTAGAAAACAAAATTAGTAAAAGCGCTATATCTTGCGAAACCGTTTTTATCTTACCTAATTTATCTGCGGCGATAACTACCTTTTTGGTTGCAGCAACCATTCTGAAAGAAGAAACTATTAACTCTCTTGCCAAAATGATGATTACGCCTATACCACCTGAAACAACCGGCAATAAGCCACCGCCTACGTTAGTTAACATCAGTATCATTGCGGTTAAAACTAACACTTTGTCTGCAATAGGATCTAAAAATTTACCAAAATCGGTTACCATATTGTATTTTCTTGCAATATACCCATCTAAAAAGTCGGTAAACGCGGCAACCGCAAATACTATTGAAGCATATAAAAAGTTATGCGGAATAACCGTTAAATAATATAAAGCGATAAAAACTGGAATAAGCGCTATTCTCGCTATTGAAATTTTGTTAGGTAAATTCATCATATTTAATCACACCGTCCTTCCGAATAAATCGTAAGAATTATTTCTGGTTATTTTTACTTGATATTTTTCCCCTTGACTAATAACTTCGTCTTCACTACCCGCCGTAAAATAAATCTTTCCGTCTATTTCGGGGGCTTGGAAGTATGCGCGACCAACGAAGCATTGACGGTCGTAGTCAATTCCATCACAAACGACTTCGATTACCTTGCCTTTATACGCGCTTAAGTTACTCTTTGAAATTTGGCGTTGAATTGAGTAAAGTTCTTTAACGCGCTGTTTTTTAACCTTTTCGTCAACTTGGTTGGGAAGCTTGTAAGAAGGCGTGCCTTCTTCACGAGAGTATGCAAAAAAGCCTGCGTTATAAAATTCAGCCTTTTTGATAAACTCTTTTAAAGTTTCAAAATCTTCTTGCGTTTCGCCCGGAAATCCCGCCATAAAGGTCGTTCGTAGCGCGATATTCGGAACGCGTTCTTTTAAAGTAGTTATTAGGGAAACATAGCTTTCGTAAGTTCCCTTTCTGTTCATTCGTTTAAGAACGGGCGAAGATGCGTGCTGAAGGGGGATATCTAAGTATTTTATAAGTTTATCGTTTGTAATAAGTTGCTCTATAAGTTCGTTATCTATCATATCGGGGTAACAATACAATAGCCTTATACTTTGAACGTTTTCAAGCGCAGATAGTTTTTTAATAAGTTCACATAAAGTAGCTTTGCCGTATAAATCCGTACCGTAACGGGTTACGTCCTGCGCTACCAAAATAAGTTCGGCAACGTCACCCAAGTTTTCTGCTTCGGCAACGAGTTCTTCAATAGGGGTTGAAGTGTATTTACCGCGAATTGAAGGTATTAGACAATAAGTACACCTATTGTTACAGCCGTCTGCAATCTTTAAGTATGCGTAATGAAGCGGAGTTGTAACCTTTCTTTGCAAAGTATTTTCATTTGCACCCTGTTTTACGGCGTTAACCCTTTCGCCTTTATAGCAACGTTCTACCACTTGATTAAACAAATCGTAATCATAAGTACCTAAGAACGCATCAGCTTCGGTTAACGGTTGATAAAGTTCTTCTATAAATCGTTGTGGCAAACAACCCGTGACGATTAATTTTTCTAACTTACCGAATTTTCTGTATTCGTTGCACTCTATAATCGTTTCTATCGCTTCTCTTCTTGCGCTTTCTAAAAAGGCGCAAGTATTTACGACTATAATTTGCGCTTGCTCTATATCGGCGGTAATTTCGTATTTTTCCTGCGCTCTTGCAAGGAGTTTTTCGCTATCCACCCTGTTTTTATCGCACCCAAGCGAAATTATACCGACTTTTTTTCTTTCATTCATTATCTTTTCACCTAATAGTTAATCTTCTTCGTTGAATATTTTTTTATATTCTTCCTTAGTAATATTCGGCTGATAATCCGTAATCGTACATTTTTTTACATAATTTCTTGCTACTAATTCTTGCAGTATTTTTCTTGCTTTCCCATTGTCAATCAAAAAACAAGATCTTATTACGCCCTCACTTATTCTATTACGCTCAAAAAGAATGCGCATACTTTCCTTTATGAACGTCTCGTTTTCATCTTTTGCTTTTTGCTCTTCGTTTCGGTTATCTTCGTATACCTTCTTTATTATCCCCTTTAAATCCTTTACAGCGGAATATTTATAAAATTCATCTTTAAAGAAACAACCTAACTGCCAAAATTTATCGGCTTGAACGTGCGCGGGCGCGATAAGGAACTTAAACCTTTTCTTAGCAAAAATACATTCTTCTTCGGTAAAAAGTTTATGTGCATCTTTAGAGGCTATTATCATATAAGAATCTAAAGCAGACTGAGTTTTATACCCTATTCTACATTCGCTTTCAGTTCTTAAATAGGCACAAAACACGTCACGATTTTCTATCGGAGAACATAAAACTATTGATATCCCTGTGTATAATGCGTTTTGCTTTAACTGCATTATTTTTCTGAGTATTAGCATAGATTTTGCGCCAAGAGCAACTCTAACAGCGTAAAAATCGCGAACCATAAAAAAGATTTTTGGCATTTTTTTACCAAATTTTTTATTATAATCATCCACGGTTGCACACTCTTTTTTATCGAGTTCTTCTTGTCTTTTTTTCTGCAACTCTAAAAGATAATCAATTATCTCTAAGCAAAGCGAATAGTCCACTATAGACTTTTGAAAATAATTATAAGGAGTATCGTTAAAGCAATCGAAAAACCCCTCTTTATCACAAAAGATAAACTTTACTTCTTCTGGAGAATAACAGTATATTAAACCCGAAATTAAGGCCCTTAAAAAGTCACCCGTAGAAGATGGATTTTTACCCCCTATCAACATAAGTTGAGTATCGTTAAAATTAAAGGGATAAGGATTATTTCTTTCATTTACACAACACAAAAATTCACGCCTTGAATCTTCTATATAATCGTCTTTTTGGCTTAAAATTTCATCCAACGTAGGGCGAATTACGTGCAAATTATGAATGTAAAATATGGCAAATTGTTCGTCTTCAATATCATCTTCTTCGTAAGTAAAAGTGATTATTTCTTGCCCAAACTTTTCGTTTGCCTTACTGACCAAATCAGACAAAAGTGAAAAGGTAGAAAAATACTTTTCTGTACGAATAATCCAAACGCGATATTTTATGTTCGAGATTATTGCGCCTGAAGAAAAACCTATAAGTTGCCTATTAAAATCTTCTAAGGTAAAAAATTCTTCAATAAACTGAAAAACCTCTTCTACCCTTTGGTCGTTTTCTGCCCTTAAAACTGAAAGATCGTCATCTCTTTTAAGAAGAGATAAAGGTGGTTTTTTATTGTGTTTATCTTCGTTTTTAAAAAGCACTCTTTCTCTCCTTAAAAAGTTTTTTATAGCGGTTCTCCAAAAGTATCTTCAAACTGCTCTTTCGTCATGTAAATCTTTCTTGTTTTGTTATCTATCTGTTCTGATATATAACCTTTTTCAATAAGCGTATCAACGATTTTTGCGGCTTTTGGGAATCCTACCCCAAGTTTTCTTTGCAACCCTGAAATGCTTATATTATTCGTGGTAATCGCAATTCTCATTGCCTTTTTATAAAACTCTTCGTCGTTTTTAATAGATCCGCCACCTTCGGCAGATGAACCACCGCCTATATGGTCTGATACCGAAGATTCTTCGGGCTCTGCTCCCTTTAAAATCTTTTCTAACGCAAGTTCGTCGTAATAGCATTGATTGTTTGCCTTTACGTACTTACAAACGGCGTCTATTTCAGGAGTATCTACAAAGCATCCTTGAGCACGTTCTGCGCTTGGCATAGTGCTCGTTCTAAACAATACGTCACCACGCCCTAAAAGTTTATCTGCGCCACCTTCGCCCATTATAACCATAGCGTCCGTGGGGCTAGACATCTTAAAGGCAATACGCGAAGTAAAGTTGGTTTTAATAGAACCTTCCATAATATCTGCTGAAGGACGTTGCGTTGCCATTATTAAGTGAATACCCGCCGCACGCGCTTTTGCAGCTAAACGGCTTATTTTGTTTTCCATTAACTTTCTTTCGGTGCTGGAACTCATCAAATCGGCAAACTCGTCTATAATAATAAGCAGTTTTGGTATCTTTTTACCGCGCTTCTTTTCAATATAAGCGTTGTATTCATCTATATTTTTGCATAGTGCTTCGTTCAACTTTTGATAACGGGTTTCCATTTCTTCTACAGCCCATTCGAGCATTGAACAAACTTTTGCGTTATCTGTAAATATTTCGTTAAACATAAGGTTTGGCATACCCTTGAATATAGAAAATTCTACCACTTTGGGGTCTACCAAGATAATTCTTAATTCTTCGGGACTGTACTTATAAATCAAGCTTATAAGCAAGGTGTTTAAAAATACGCTCTTACCTGTACCGGTTGCACCCGCAACTAATAAATGGGGCATTTTAGAAATATCTAAAATTACCGGGCGACCCACTATATCCTGCCCTAAGCAGAATGATAAAGAAGACTGTTTAGCACCTTTAAATTCACGCGTTTCAATTAAACTTTTTAATCCTACCGTTGCAGACTCTGCATTTGGTACTTCTACGCCTATTCTGGACGTGCCTTGAATGGGGGTAACAAGCCTTATTTTATCGCGAGCGGCAAGCCAAAGGTTTAAGTCTTCGTACTTTTCGTTTATTCTTTTTACCGATACGGTGGGGGGGATAGATAGTTCAAAACGGGTTATTGCAGGCCCGTATTTTATCTCTTCTATTTTTGCATCTATATTGCCGTTGTTTAAGATTTGACATATGGTTGAAGCGCGGGCGCTTTGCTCTGCTTCGTTTTTACGCCTTGCCTTTTCGTCCACAGTGTAATCTCTTAACAGAGTTATCGGGGGAAAAGCGTACTTATAGTTTTTAGGAATATTATCTATGGGGTTGACGAGTTTATTTTCTTCCGCTATACCACCGAAAGACATTTGTTTTCCAGCGTAATTACCACTGCTTGTAGCAGAATGCGTTTGAGTCGTGGAAGAAGCGGGTTTGTTTTCTTGCGCAGGCGTGTGCGTAGTATGCGCGCGATCGCGCCCAAAGGCAGATTTTTGAGTTCTGTCTTCCGCGTCAAAGAAAGAACCGCCAACTTCGCTACTTTCGCCGTTATAATCGGGTGCAGTCTCTCCTGCAGAGTTATAATCGCGATTAAACAGCGAATTTTGCGATCTTTGTTTGTCCCTTTGTTCACTTTCACGCATTGCGCGAGTCAATGGGTTTTCTTGATCGCTTTCTATATCTATATCATCACGCTTAGAATCGGAATAAGTGGAACTAACTCTTTCGCCGTTAAATGGATTTCTTCCTGAGTTTCTTCCTTCAAAGGGATTTTGATCAGCACGTCTTCTTTCAAAACTACTTTCATCCCTTACACCCCTTTCTTCGCGTGAAGAAAAAGATTCGCGGTTTGTGCGAGAGCCAAAATCGGATGAATTTCTTTCTTCGCCAAAATTCATTCTTGAATTAGAATTAAATCCCCTTTCGGCGTTGAAATTTTCCCTTTCGTTAAACGAGCCGAAGCCATCTCTACCAAAGCCTGCACGTTCCCCCCCGCGAGAATTAAAATCTTCCCTGCGCGTATTGAAGTCACGCTCGGTACGGTTGTATGCGTCGTTTTGAGTAAATCGATCACCCGAAAGGTTTGATGAAAATCTATCTTGATTGTATTCTGAATTATTTGAATCAAAGTTATCGCTTGAGTTTTGGCGTTCAAAAATGGAATTTACTTGGCGATCAAACGGAGAAATATTTTCGCGCGATCTTCCGCCGTTGTTCATGACGTAAACGTCTTTTTCGGGTTCGGAAAGATCTACGTTCATTTCTTGCGCTCTGCCCGAATTATATAAGGGAGCGGAATAACCGTTATCTTGCCCGCCCATAGGAGAGACGAAAGAATTGTTGGGGTTTTGATAAGGTCTTCTTACAAAATCGGTTTTGCTTTCTATATCTTCGTCGTAACGATTGCGATAAGAATTGCCCGACGTTACGGGGTTAATATAGTGATCGTTAGTTTGTTTGGGATTAAAAGAACCGCTTGAGAACAATACTTTTACGCCTGCGCCGGCTTCTTCGTCTTTCTTGCCGTCTTTCTTTTCAAAAGTTCCACCGCCAAAAATAACTCTTCTTTGTGGCTTTTCTTCTTGAACTTCAGGGTCGCTTTCTGCTGTTGTATAAAAAGAATTTTCAGCAGGTGCTTGTTTTTCTTCTTGCTTTTCTTTTTTAGCGCTCCCCTTTGCTTCCTTTTTCTTCTTTATCTTTTCAGGCTTTTCTTCTTGAGCGCGAATGAGATAGTCGGAAATATTCTTTCTTAAAAGAATTACCGTAGTTACAACTAAAAGCAAACCGTATACGACGTACGCACCGATAGAAGTTAAATAAGTTGCAATAACGTTTACTATTATGCCTAAAACAACGCCACCAGCCGTGCAAGCAGACAAACTCGTTCCTGCATTATAACAGTATGAAACGTACTCTTTTAAGGGCAACGTAGCGGGTGAAGTTGCCGTTTGAAGGATTAAGCAAATGAAAAACGCGTAAAGCAATAAGTATTTTACGGTGCGCTTTAATACCTTGTTTTGAACCTTAAACCCTATTAGCATTTTTACACCGAAAAACACGCAAAAAATAAGCAACGGGAAAGAAAAATATCCTAAAGATCCAAAGAAAAACATCTCTATATTCTTACCAACTGGTCCAAATAAATAATCGCCCGCGGCAAGTCTTAATAAAAGTAGCACGCAAAGAAGCGCAAGTGCCATTCCAAACACTTCCGCCGTAAAAAATACAGATAAAATACCGCTATTCTTTTTTTGTCTACCGTTCTTACTCACTTACTCACGTCCTTTTAAGCTTTTTTTGCGCCAGTACAAATCGCGCATGCACACTAATAAATACTATATAAATATAGTATATCATATAAAATGAGCGAGCGCAAACTTTTTGATTAACTTTTTTTGCCTTTTTTTATATTTTTTTAGCGTTTGTGTTTTTAACATTCTTTCTATCTTTTTTTATTTACTTAAGCATTTTAATCCGCTTTTTACCTAAAAAACAATAAAAAGTGGGGCTATAGCACGATTAACAGCACTTTCAACCATATAAAATTGCCTTTTAGAAAAAAATCAAAAATAAAGAAAACGTAGATCAAATAAAACCTTTTAAATATAAAAAAGCAATGAACGATAACTGTTTTAGACAGTTAATTCATTGCTTTATTTTTTTATCGAAATAGCCGTTAATCGACCTATACAGGGACTTTTACTTTGAAAGTTTATTTAATAACTCTTCCGATTTAGCGGCAACTTCTTTTAAAGCACCCGCTTTAAAGGGAGAATTTACACCTGCTTCTTCAAGCATATCCGTAAAATACTTAGTACCCCCGTAAGAAGTGAATTTAAAGTATGCGTCGAATGCTTTTTGATAATCTTCTAAAGACATAAACAAGAATTGTAAAGCGTTTGATTGCGCTAAACAATAGTCGATATAATAGAATGGAGATTCGTAGATATGCATTTGATATTGCCAACGAGTGCCCTTTTCGAAATAAGTCATTCCCTTAGTATTTAAATAGGGGCGGAACTTTGCTTCAAGTTTATTCCACTCTTCATTTCTTTGCGCGGGGGTAAGTTCGGGATTTTCGTATACGACGTGTTGGAAAGCGTCTACTATAATGCCGTAAGTTAAGAAAGAAAGATTATCGAATAGATGTTTATATTTATAATCGTTAGCGCGTTCGCCAAAGAATTTATCCATAAACTTCCAGCACAAACATTCCATACTCATAGAATGCGTTTCAGCAGTTTCCATACCGAGTGATGCTTCGGGATCTAAATCGTTAACAAAACTTAAATAACTTGCAAAGGCGTGCCCTGCTTCGTGGGTAAGAACGTCTACGTCGGCAGAAGTTCCGTTGAAGTTAGCAAGTATAAAGGGTTGTTTAAATTTAGGAAACTCTGTGCAATAGCCACCGCCCCACTTGCCTTCACGAGATAAAACGTCAAAGGCGTCGTTTTCTATCATCATATCGATAAAATCGCCTGTTTCTTTACTCATTTCGTGGTACATTTCTCTACCCGCTTCAAACATCTGCTTATCGTTTAATATGGGTTGAGGATCACCGCCCGCAAAGCATACGCCGTAATCGTATAACTTCATATCGTCTATCCCCATTTCTTTCGCGCGCTGGGTGCGAATTCTTGCAACGACGGGAACGATATCTTCTAAAATGTTTTGGCGGAATTTTTCAACTTCATTTCTATCGTAGCAAATTCTGCCCATTCTGTGGTAACCTAATTCCACGTAATTCTTGTACCCCATCTTCTTAGCCATACGGTCGCGTATTTTTACCAAGCGATCGTAAACGTCATCTAAGAAATCTGCGCTTTCTTGCATTCTTTTACCAAGCGCTTCGTACGCTTCTCTTCTGGTTTCGCGGTCGCCGTCTTCCATATATCTTCTTAAAATAGTAAGAGGCATTCTTTCACCGCGGAATTCTATAACCATTTCACTCATAAATTGTGAATATTCGTTACATACCGCGCTTTCTTCTTGCATTTCGGGAACGATTTTTTCGTCTAATGACTTTAAGGTAACTTCAAAATTCTTATATACGGGCTCTGGCAAAACCTTTTGAACTTCATCTTTAAAGGGAGTATTCATCATTGCTTGAGTGTAAGCAATTTGAACGCCGGCAAGAAGTGGCATATTTTGCTCGTAATATTCCTTTTCTGCCTTATAAAATTCGTCCTTTGTGTTGCACGACCAACGCATATAAGATAAAGAACTTTGAGTAGAAAGGTCTTCCATCTCGTTTAAAAGTTCTTTACGCGCCTGTAAAATATCGTCTACGCATTTTGCTTCGTTTATCTTTTGTATTGCAACTTCAAACGCCTTTTGCGCGCGCTCTACTTCGTATCTTGAATAAGGTAAATCACGTACTTTCATATATAAAAATCTCCTTAACTGTTTTATGGCCTTTTATATGCCGATATTAAAAAAATGGGTTGCCTTTATTAGGCAACCCCGAAAAAATTAATTGTTTTCTACAAGTTTAACGATATCGCCAACCGTTTTTAGTTCAGCTGCTTGTTCATCCGTTATTTCAACACCGTATTCGTTTTCTAGTTCGAGTAACATTTCAACAACGTCTAACGAGTCTGCTCCTAAATCTTTGATAATTTCACTTTCGGGAGTAATTGTATCTTTATCTATCCCGAGTTGTTCAGCCATAAGTGCTGAAATTTTTTCAAACGTATTCATAAATAAACCCTCCTAACCTGCATAGCGCAAGCTAACTATAATACAATTTTAACAAAGATAATAAAAAATGTCAAGTAAAAAAGATTTTTTTACAGTTTTTGATATCTTCCACCCAAAATATACAGAAATAGCACCTATTTCTTAATTACAGGGTTCGTTTTTAGGCTTAAACCGATACGTTTTTTTCTAACGTCTACCGAAATTACAGTTGCTTCTACCACGTCGCCAACCTTTAACACTTCGCTTGGGTGACGAATAAATCTATCTGAAATTTCTGAAATATGCACTAATCCGTCCTGATGAACGCCGATATCAATGAACGCGCCAAAGTCTATTACGTTACGAACGGTGCCTTTAATCTTCATACCGGGAACAAGGTCTGCAAGGTCCATAACGTCGGTGCGAAGCATGGGCTTTGGTAAAGCGTCGCGCACGTCGCGGCCGGGTTTAAGGAGTTCAGCGGTAATATCGGTTAAGGTCGCTTCGCCAAGTCCGGTAAATTCGCATACTTTTTTAACCCCAAGCGCCTTGATTTTATCATTTATATCTGCTAAGTTGCCATTTCTTACGTCGTCGTCTGAATAACCGAAAAGTTGCAACAGTTTTTCCGTACCTTCGTATGATTCAGGGTGAACACCGGTGTTATCTAAAATGTTTTTAGCGCCCGGAACGCGTAAGAAGCCAGCACATTGAGTAAAGGCTTTTTCGCCAAGTTTAGAAACCTTTAAAAGTTCGCGTCTTGTTTTAAACTTGCCGTGTTCTTCGCGGTATGCAACAATATTTTTAGCGATACCGCTATTGATGCCCGCAATATAAGATAAAAGTTGAACGCTTGCCGTGTTAAGGTCTGCACCAACTTTGTTAACACAGTCTTCCATAACGCCCTTTAAAACGCTATCTAATCTACTTTCAGGCATATCGTGTTGATACTGACCAACGCCGATAGACTTAGGATCAATTTTTATAAGTTCCGCTAAGGGATCTTGCAATCTTCTTGCAATAGAAACGGCTGAACGTTCAGAAACGTCGTAATCGGGAAATTCTTCCGCGCCGAGTTTTGAAGCGGAGTAAACTGAAGCGCCCGCTTCGCTTACAACCATATAAGTAACTTTACCGTTGTATTCCTTAACTAAATCCGCAACGATAATTTCACTTTCTTTAGAAGCCGTACCGTTACCGATAGAAATTACGTTTACGCCCCATTTTTTAATGAGTTTTCTAACTACTTCCTTGCCTTCTTCTACTTTGTTTTGTGGTTGAGTGGGATAGATAACCGTTTTATCAAGCACTTTACCGGTTTCATCTACTACCGCAAGTTTACAACCAGTTCTAAAAGCAGGGTCCCAACCTAAAGTAACTTTATCGCGCATAGGGGGTTGCATTAAAAGGGGACGAAGGTTTACTTCGAACATCTTAATAGCCTGTTCTTGCGCGCTTTCGGTTAAGGTGCTTCTTATTTCTCTTTCTATAGAAGGAGCAATAAGTCTTTCGTATGCGTCTTGTGCAGCATTTTCTACTATTGAAGTAAAAATACTGCCCTGTTTTACGTAAGAAGCCATACATACTCTTCCGCCAAAATCCTTGTCTATAGCAACTTTAACGCGTAAAAAGTCTTCTTTTTCGCCACGGTTTAAAGCAAGAACTCTGTGACTTTTAATTTCACTTACAGGTTCTTGATAATCTTCATACATTTCGTATACTTTAGCGCCTTCTTCTTCCTTATTTAAAAGTTTAGAAGAAATTTCGCCATTACGCATATAGATATTACGTAATTTTTTACGTAGTTCTGCGTTATCGGAAATCCATTCTGCAATAATATCGCTTGCGCCCGCTAAAGCTTCTTTTTCGCTCTTTACGCCAAGTTCTTCATTAATATATTCGCGCGCGTAATCTTCAGGTTTGCCTTCCTTTACTTCTTGCGCTAAAATGAGTTCGGCTAAAGGAGATAAGCCTTTTGCAATAGCAACTGTCGCTCTGGTTTTCTTCTTTTGCTTATAGGGGCGATAAATATCTTCAACTTCTGTTAAAGTAACCGCGTTAGCAAGAGCGATTTCGATTTCTTCGGTAAGTTTGCCTTGTTCGGCAATTATTCTTGAAACTTCTTCCTTTCTATTTTCTAAATTTCTTAGATAAGTAAGTCTATCTGAAAATTCGCGCAAAACTTGGTCGTCGATATGTCCTGTAAGTTCTTTACGATAACGGGCAATAAAAGGTATAGTGTTGCCCTCATCTAATAAGTTAACGATATTTTGTGCGTGTTCTTCTTTAAGATTAAACTCGGCTGTAACCGTCTTTAAAACGTCCATTTTTTCATTCCTTTAGTGATAAGATTTGTATTTATTCGGCTAAAATTAGGTGTAAAACATGAGTTAATCGACCTATAGCCCTATTTTTATTTGTTAAGCCCCTTTAAAACAACAAAATTAGAAGAGGGGATTTCAAATGTTTTTTCTATTTGCAAAGAATATAAATCTTTACATTTTTTACTTAGTTTTATTACTTTCGAGTGGTTTGATGCGTTAACGGCAACGACAATTTTATCCTTACCTTCCCCGCGTGAAAATACGAACAAGCCCTTTTCTGCCAAAATAATTTTCGTTACGCCATCTTTAAAGGCTACGCAAGATTTTCTTATTTTTGCAAGTTTTACGTAATGTTCGTAAAGGTCTTTATCTCCACCATCCCAATTAAAACAACGGCGGTTATATGGATCTAAATCTCCTTCTAACCCTTCTTCATCTCCGTAGTAAATACTTGGAACTCCGTATAAGAAAAACTGTAATACGCTTGCCATTTTTTCACGGCGAACACCGCGAGCATATTCCCAAGCGTCTAATTTTTCGTTAGCCATTAAGTCTTTATCGGTAATGGTATGTCTTCTTCCAAGCAAAGTGACTATCCTTATAGAATCGTGCGTAGAAAGAACGTTCATTAAGGTGTCTAATCCTTCTTTGGGATAATTATTGATTTGCGTGTTTACCGTATCGGATAAAAGTTTGGTTTTACCGTGCAAAACAAAATCTATAATAGCGCTACGCAAAGGATAGTTCATAACGGAATCTAAAAGTCCGTCTGTATAATATTTTCGTCTAATTCCGTAAGCGACTTTGTTTGTAGCATCTTCCCAAACTTCGCCTATTAAGAAATTATCTTCCCCGCGCTGTTTAAGCGCCTTTCTTAATTTATAAACGAATTTATCGGTTAGTTCGTCAACGACGTCTAACCTAATTCCTTTAATGCCGGCATCCACCCAGTAGTTAACGACTTCTTCACAAACGAATTTTTGAAAAGACTTACTATCCTTTTTTATAGTGGGCAAAGTTTTAAAGCCCCACCAACTAGCGTAAGATTCGGGATGTTCCCAAAAAGTATACCAGTCGAAATAAGGGGATGATTTATCGTTAAATGCCCCTATAGCATCGTAATCGTTATATTTGTTAAAATACCTACTACCTGCGCCGGTGTGGTTAAACACTCCGTCGAAGATAAAACTTATACCCTTTTCTTCACCGCTTTTAGTAAGATTTTTAAAATCTTGCTCCGTACCTAAAACGGGATCGGGTTTTAAATAATCGCCTGTATCGTAGCGGTGTGAAGAATAACTTTCGCAAATGGGGTTTAAGTAAACTGCAGTTACACCTAACCCTTTTATATAATCGAGTTTGCTTTCTATTCCTGCAAAGTTACCGCCGAAAAACTCGTTATTTCTTACCTTTCCGTCTATTGATCGGTAAGTGGGCATACCGCCCCAGTCTTCGCGCTTAACCTTGCCCTTACCTACTGTAAAATCGCCTTTTTTGCAAAACCTATCAGGAAATATTTGATAGATTACACCGCCCTTAATCCAGTTCGGAGTATGATAATTTTTAGGATATACGGTAAGTTGCCACGGATTTTTGTCAGGCTCTGCATTAAAGTCTTCGCCCATGCCGTAAATGCGATTATTGCAGTAAAAACAGTAGAAATATAATCCTTTATTTAACTCGAAATCAAGGTAAAAACCACCGTCGGTTTTCTTCATAAGTCGGTCTATATAGTCGTTATCGCTATATATCCGCATTGTAACGGGCAAATCGCTTTCCACGAAAAACCGTATATGCGAGTGTTCTTGCACTCCGCCCGTTACGCTTTTATACTTTGTATTTAGCGGGTTAAATTTAAAATTCATAACAGTATACCTGTTTTAGTGGAGTGGTTTTAAATCCCAAATATTATCTGCGTATTCTTTGATGCTTCTATCTGACGAGAAAACACCGCTTGCAGAAACGTTTCTTAAACTCTTAACAGCCCATAACTTTCTATCTTTATAGTCTGTAAGCATTCTTTGGCGCGTTTTATCGTAATCGTTAAAATCTGCCATACACATATATGGGTCTGCAACTGGCGACTGAGTGAGTAAATAGTCTGCGATATGAGCAAAACTTTCGCCGTTGTAACCCTTCTTAAGGCTTTCTATTACCCTTCTTAACTTAGGATTATCGTGATAGTATTTAGAAGCGTTGTATCCATTTTGCCACAACTGATCTACTTCGTGAGATCTTAAACCGAAGATATAAATATTTTCATCCCCAACGGTTTGATGCATTTCTACGTTAGCCCCGTCTAAAGTACCTATAGTTAAAGCGCCGTTTATCATGAACTTCATGTTACCCGTTCCGCTTGCTTCTTTACCCGCTTGCGAAATTTGTTCGGATACTTCGGTTGCAGGCATAAGTTTTTCTGCAACGGTAACCGAATAGTTTTCTACGTAGCAAACTTTAAGTTTTTCGCGGATTTTTTTGTTGGGGTTTTTATCTATATCGGCAACTAAATAGCAAATCAATCTTATAATTTGTTTTGCCATATAATAACCTGAAGCCGCCTTTGCTCCAAAAATAAAGGTTTGGGGTTGAATGGGAAGATCTGGATTTTCTTTTAAATCTTCATATAAACTAATAATTTGTAAAACGTTTAAAAGTTGACGTTTATATTCGTGCAATCTCTTTGCCTGAACGTCAAATAAAGTTTCGGGATTTAAAGTGATATCACTATATTTTTTAAGATATGAAGCGAGTTGCTGTTTCTTTAAAAGTTTAATCTCGTTCATTCTTTTTAATACGCTTTCGTCGCTTTCGAATTTACCAAATTCCTTTAATAAAGATGCGTCTTTAATAAATCCATCCCCTATACAATCGCTAATAAGCGCGGTTAGTTCGGGGTTAGACTGACATAGCCATCTTCTATAAGCAATACCGTTGGTAACGTTGGTAAATCTTTCAGGATAAACGTCGTTAAAATCTTTAAAAATACTCTTTTTAATAATATCACTGTGAAGAGCTGAAACTCCGTTTATCTTTTTAGAGCCGATAACGCTTAAGTTTGCCATTTTAATCATTCCGTGAGAAATGATGCTCATGCGGTTAATCTTATCCCAGTCACCGGGGAACAAATTCCACATATCGGCGCAAAATCTTTCGTTTATTTCGCGAATAATACTGTATATTCTGGGAAGTCTACGCGCTACTAAATCTTCACTCCATTTTTCAAGCGCTTCGCTCATAACCGTATGGTTGGTATAAGCAACCGTTTTAACAACGATATCCCAAGCGTTTTCCCATGAATATCCGTGCTCATCCATAAGCAAGCGCATAAGTTCGGGAATACATAAAGCGGGGTGAGTATCGTTGATATGAATACTTGCTTTATCGGGTAAATTGTCTAACGTTCCATATCTACTTAAATGAACGGATAGAATGTTTTGAAGTGATGCTGATACCAGCAAGTATTGCTGTTTTAAACGAAGTGATTTACCTTCGTAATGGTTATCGGAAGGATATAAAACCTTAGTTAGAAGTTCGGCTTCGTTTTCTTCTTTTACGCAACGCATATAGTCCCCTTCAGAGAAGGTTCTCATATCGAATGACTTACTGGTTTTAGCCGTCCATAATCTCAAAACCGAAACGGCGTTTGAATCCTTACCTGAAATCATCATATCGTAAGGAATAGCTTCAACTTCGGTTGCGTCTACGTGTTCAACCTTCATACCGTTTTCGCCCCAAGTTTCAACGATTCTACCGTCGAATTTAACCTTGAACGCCTTATCCATACGTTGGGTTAACCACACTTCACCACCGGGTAGCCAGTCGTCTGGGAGTTCCAGTTGCCAACCATCTACGATTTTTTGTTTAAATAAACCGTATTCATAGCGGAGCGAAAAGCCCATAGTGGGATAATCTAAAGATGCAAGAGAATCCATAAAGCAAGCGGCAAGTCTACCTAAACCGCCGTTGCCAAGACCAGCATCGGGTTCGTTTTCGTAAAGTTCTTCTAAGTTAGTGCCGTATTCCTTTAATGCGCCGTTAACCGCGCTTTCGATGCCTAGGTTGTATACGTTGTTCTTTAAAGATCTGCCGAGCAAATATTCCATGCATAGGTAGTATATTCTTTTTCCACCTTGCTCTTTTAACTTATAATGATAACTTTTTCTTTTTTCAAGCAGGATATCCTTGACGATCATAACAACCGCTTTGTAAAGTTGATCTGAAGTGGCTTCTTCGGTAGTTACGCCGTAATATCTTGAAAGTTTACTTTTTATTTGATCTAAAACTTCCTTCTTGGTAAGTTTGATTTTTGTGTGCATTTCTATCTTTTATCTCCTGTTAAAGCGTCGTATAGCGTTTCGTATGAAGTTGATGATTTTCCCCAACTGAAGTCGCTATTGATGGCGCTTTGAACAAGTTTTTCCCATACGGTTTTATTGCCGTATGTGTAAATCGCGTCCTTTATAACGTACAACATTTCGTGGGCATTATAGTTGGTGAAAGCAAATCCGTTACCCTTTTCACGGTTATCGTTGAAGGGGGTAATACTATCTGCTAATCCACCCGTTCTTCTTACAACGGGAACGGTGCCGTATCTGCAAGCGATCATCTGTGAAAGCCCGCAAGGTTCTTGCTTAGAAGGCATTAAGAAAATATCTGCTCCTGAATATATTTTAGAAGCCATATCTTTATTAAAGGCAATTAAAGCCTTACATTTTCCGTTATATCTTCCTTCCATATACTTGAAGTAGTTTTCGTAATCGGTATCACCTTTACCTAAAACTACAAATTGAACGTCTTCGTATAACAGTTCGTCTAACACCGCTTTAACAAGATCTAATCCTTTATGAGAAACGAGTCTTGAAATAAGGGCTATCACGGGTACGTCGCGCTGGGGAAGACCAAGCATTCTTTGAAGTTCGCTTTTACATTCTTTTTTACCGCTTAAATCTTCGCTTGAATAGTTTTTAAATAGCGCGCTATCGGTTGTGGGATCGTATAAATCTAAATCCAAACCGTTTAGAATACCGCAAAGTTTATTTTCGTTTTTAAGAATAACTTTTTCAAGTCCATGAGCGAAAAACGCATCTTTAATTTCCCCTGCGTAAGTGGGACTTACCGTGCTTACAGCATCTGAAAGTTCAATAGCGCCCTTCATAAGGTTTAAGCAACCATCGTATTCAACGACATCCTTTTCCCATTCGGGGAAACCGAATAAGTCGCTTGCCGTATCCATTGAGTATTTACCTTGGTATTCGATATTGTGAATCGTGAATAAAGTTTTGATGTGATCGAACCCGTAAAGTTGACCATATAAGGTCTTTAAGTAAATTACAACGGCGGCAGATTGCCAGTCGTTACAGTTGATTACGTCGGGATAAAAATCAAGATAACCAAGGCTATCTAATACCGCCTTAGAGAAAAATGCAAATCTTTCGCCATCGTCGTAACAACCGTAAATAGCGTCGCGCTTGAAGTAGTATTCATTATCTATAAAGTAAAAAGTAACGCCGTCTAATCTGCAAGAAAATAATCCGCAATACTGATTACGCCATGCTAAAGATACGTTAAAATTACCTTCAAATTTAAAATTAGCCCTAATTCCGCTATCAATTTTTGAGTATAAGGGCATAATAACGCTTACGTCGTAATTTCCGCGCTTTGCAAGTTCTTTTGGAAGAGAGCCTATTACGTCCGCAAGACCGCCAGTTTTAATGAAAGGAAGACCTTCCGATGCAACGAATAAAACGCTTTTTTTGTTCTTTACTTCAACTACTTCAACTTCTTTTACAACTTTTGCAGTCGCCTTTTCTAAAACAGGTGCATTTTCTAACGCAGGTGCATTTTCTAACGCAGGAGCGTTTTCCATAGCTGGAGCGTTTTCTAAAGTCGCAGTATTGTTAGAGTTTTGAACGTTTTCTAAAGCGTGTACGTTGTGGATAGGTTTTGCATGTGCGTTATGAAATTTCGTTTTAGAAGATCTTCTTTTATGTCTCATCTTCTTTACTTGAATTCTTTTAACTTCTAACCTTTCCTCTTGCTTGTTTTCCATGTCTATCTCCTTTTATTTACGTATATTTACCCTTATCTTTTTTTTATTTACCTACTAGAGTTTTGTTTTTGCGGTGGTTTTACCCACCGCAATATTTATTATTTGCTTAATTATAGCACCGTCTTCTTGTAAACGAAGAAGGGATGCGTTGAACAACCCGAAAGCATACGCTTATCTTTTACAACAACGTTCTTATCGGTAATAATACAGTTGATAAGCGCGTTTTCGCCAACGATAGTATCTTGCATTAAAATACTGTTTTTTACTACCGTACCCTTGCCTATTTTTACACCGCGGAAGATTATACTGTTATAAACTTCCCCTTCTATACAGCAACCGTCTGCAATAAGCGAATTTTTTACTACTGAGTTATCGCCATAGGTAGTGGGAATGCTATCCTTAACCTTAGTATACACGCCACCGCTACCAAACAAACTATCTCTGTTTTCTTTTTTAAGCAAGTTAAGGCTTTCTTCATAATAAGACTGTAACGAAGAAATCTTAACGAAATATCCCCTGTGCTCCCAAGCGAATATTTTTAAACGGTTTATGTTTGCAGCCAAAATATCTGCGCCAAAATGGCGTTTGTTATGCGCAACTGCATCCGCCACCAAGTTTTGAAGTAAAGTTCTGCGCATTATACAAATATTAGCGTATAAGTTAACTTGCTCATCACAATCGTTTGCGTTAGGATCAAACGCCATATCTTTAAGCCTACCCTTTTCTTCAAGACCTAAAACGATATTGTTAGCACCCGCCATATTTTTTGCTGGCGTTTTGAAATATACTAACGTAATATCTGATTGACGAGAGTTATGGAAAGTTAATAATTCTTTGTAGTCTATATTACAAACCGCGTCGCTATCAGATAAAATAACAAACTCTTCAGTTGATTTTGCTAAGAATCCAGTAACCGTTTTAAGGGCTTCTAATCGGGTGCTGTATAAAGAAGTGCTTTCTTGAACGCCGAATGGAGGAAGTATGATTAAACCGCCGTGACGACGTGCTAAATCCCAATCTTTACCGCTACCGACGTGATCCATAAGAGACTGATAGTTGCTTTTGGTTATTACGCCAACTTTTGTAAGACCGCTATTAACCATGTTAGATAAAGCAAAGTCTATCAAACGGTATCTACCACCAAAGGGAATAGAAGCAGTTGTTCTGACCGAAGTTAGTTCGGGTAAATTTGCATCGTGAATATTAGAAAAAATAATACCTACTGCATCCATTATTCGTCACCCCCAACGGTTTTTCCACTTTCTACTATATCTCCCTTTTCTACACTTGCTCCTGCTAAAACGTTAACTTCGCGACCAAGTACAGTTATCTTTCTGGGCTTTTTAGCACTACCAACAACCGCGTTTTCGCCAACCACGGTATTTTCATCCATTATAGTGTTATATACCTTCGCGCCCTTTTTAATAGTGCATCCGCTAAATATAACGCTACCTGAAACCAAAGCACCTTCTTCTACGGTTACGTTAGCGGAAAGAATAGAATTTTCTACCTTGCCTTCAATTTCACCGCCAAGTGCAACGATACTGCCAGTTACTTCGCCCTTTTCACCGATATAGTGTGGGGGCGAAATGGGATTTTTAGAATGAATCTTCCAGTCGGTATCTGAAATATCGAATAAAGGACTGCTACCTAATAAGTCCATATTCGCTTCATATAACGAATCTATAGTACCAACGTCCTTCCAGTAACCGCGGAATACGTATGCATACATACTTTCACCGTTGTTAAGCATTTTGGGAAGAATATTTTTACCAAAGTCGTTACTACTTGATTGATCAACTTCGTCTTCTTCAAGATATTTGTATAGTTTTTGCGCGTTGAAGATATATATACCCATTGACGCGAGATTGCTCTTAGGCACTTTGGGCTTTTCTTCAAACCCTACTATTTTATTTTCTTCGCCTACGTTTACAACGCCAAAGCGAGAGGCTTCTTCAATAGGTACTTCAATAGTTGCAACGGTAACGTCCGCACCCCTTTGTTTATGTACTTCAAGCATCTTCGCATAGTTCATTTTGTAGATATGGTCGCCCGATAAAATTAGAACGTATTCAGGGTTATATCTCTTTATGAACGAAATGTTTTGATAAATTGCGTTCGCAGTACCTTTATACCATTGAGATCCGCGCTTTGCTTGATATGGCGACAAAATATGAACGCCACCGTACATACGGTCTAAGTCCCAAGGTTGACCGTTACCTATGTAATCGTTTAATTCAAGCGGTTCGTACTGCGTTAAAACGCCTACGGTGTCTATGCCTGAATTAATGCAGTTTGATAGCGGAAAATCGATAATACGGTATTTTCCACCAAAGGGAACTGCTGGTTTTGCGATTTTTGAAGTCAGCGTATAAAGTCTGCTACCTTGCCCGCCCGCAAGTAGCATAGCTACGCATTCTTTCTGTGATAACATTTTTGCCTCCAAATCATAATATTTTTTATTTTAAAACGTAAAACTATTATTCAAATTTTTCTAAATACAAACAGGTGAATTTAGGAACGTTTACCGAAAGGGAGTGCTTTTTGCCGTTAGATGGCGCAAGCTTAGAATTATATATCTTTTTAATAACCTTTCCGTCTCCGCCAAAACTCTTAGCATCGGTATCTAAAACCAGTTTGTATTTGCCCTTTTCAGCGCCTATTCTGTAACCTTCTAAGTCTACGCCTGAAAAGTTTATTACAACCAGAATCTTTTGCCCGCTTTCGCTTATTCTTTCATAGGCGAAGAGATTTGAAGAACTGTCGTCTGCGATAAGCCAGTTAAAGCCCGACCAACTATCTTCTATTTGGTATAAAGCAGGTGTAGATGAGTAAAATTCGTTTATTCTTTTGAAGAAATACAGTTGCTTTCTGTGTTCTTCTTTATCTAAAAGCGAAAAATCCGCGCGTTTAAGGCAATCCCACTCTTCAACCTGCGAAAATTCGTTGCCCATAAAGTTTAGTTTTTTACCGGGATGAGAATACATATATCCCATTAGCGCGCGAACTTGCGCAAGTTTATCTTTAAATTCACCAGGCATCTTTTCAACGAGAGATTTTTTGCCGTGGGTAACTTCATCATGCGATAGTGGTAATACGTAACTTTCAGAAAATGCATACATCATTGAAAAGTTCATCTTGTTGTGACATTGACTTCTAAAATAGGGATCTTCACGAACGTAAGAAAGTACGTCGTTCATCCAGCCCATATTCCACTTATAGTCAAAACCAAGCCCGCCTTCTTTTACTGGATAGGTTACCATGGGGAAGGTGGTGGATTCTTCAGCAATGGTTATTATGCCCTGAAAACGCGAATGAAGCACAGAGTTTAACTTTTGCAAAAATGCCACTGCGCTTTTATTTACGTTACCGCCTTCGTCGTTAGTACGCCAAGGCATACCTTGACGGTCATAGTCTAAATACAACATAGACGAAACAGCGTCTACCCTTAATCCGTCTACGTGATATTTTTCAAAAAAGAATACCGCAGAAGACACTAAAAAAGACTGAACTTCGGTTCTGCCATAGTCGAACACCAAAGTACCCCAACCCTTATGCTCTTTCATAAGTTCATCTGAATATTCGTATAAACAAGTTCCGTCAAATTCAATTAACCCGTGTTCGTCTTTCGGAAAATGCGCGGGAACGAAATCGAGAATAACCCCTATTCCGTTTAAATGGAACTGCTCGATCAAATACATAAACTCACGCGGAGTACCTAAGCGCGACGTGGGCGCAAAATATCCCGTTACTTGATAACCCCAACTGGGATCGTGCGGATATTCGGTTACAGGGGTAAACTCTACGTGGGTGTACCCCATTTTTTTAACGTATTTTACAAGTTCATTTGCATACTCTTTGTACGTGCAATAACTTCCGTCTTGACGGCGATTCCATGAAGTAAGGCTTACTTCGTATATATTCATGGGCAATTTGCGACTGTTTAAATTAGCGCGTTCGGCTAAATACTCTCCGTCTGCCCATGCGTATCCTTCTATGTCGTAAGTAATGGAAGCACTTTCCGGCGCTCGCTGAGCGTAAAAAGCGTATGGGTCTGCTTTATATGTTATTTTATTTGCAGACTGAATGGCATATTTGTAACATCTTCCTTGAGTTATTCCAACTATAAAGGTTTCCCAAATACCGCTTTGCGCTATTCTTTGCATGGGGTTTAAGTAAATATCCCACTCATTAAAATCTCCAACTACCGATACGCTTTGCGCATTTGGCGCGAAAACGCGAAAAAAAGCACCCTTCTTGCCCTGAAAAACCCCGAAATGACAGCCGAGATATTCGTATGAGCAGTAGTTAGTGCCTTGATGAAATAAATAAATAGGTAGTTGGTCTTTCATTACTATAAATTCTCCGATACGTGTTTCGCTTTTTTATATAGCGCTTTTTTGCCTTTTTTTTACTTGTGTATATATTATACTATATATACAAAATTTTTTCAAGGGGTTTTTGAAAATTTTTTTTGAACTAATTGCACAAAATTATAACCAAGTTTTTGGTTAATATTTACAATAGCCCCTTGTTTATCTCATTTTTTAGGTTTTCTTCGCTTAATCCGCAGGCAATAAGTTGGCTTTCGATACTTGCGTGGGAAACGAATTTATCTTCCACCGCTAAAATTTTTATTCTAACCGAACTTTGCTTTTCAGATAAATATGAAAGAACACTTTCCCCAAATCCGCCCTTTTTTACGTTTTCTTCAAGAGTGATTAAATACTTGTCTTTTATTCTATCTAAAAGCGAGTAATCTAAAGGCTTTATACTGCGGGCGTTAATTACGCCAACCTTATCTGAATAAAGTGAAGCGACTTTTAAACTCAGTTCGTTCATTCTTGGACCAACAGCCAGTAAATACACTTGACTTCCACCCTTTAATTCTTGCCATAAATAAGGGGGATTATTCCCTGTTAACCGTTCTATAGCGCGGGTTTCTCCGTTCGGATAACGTATTGCAACAGGCCCGGATATCTTTAAAGCGTATTGCAACGTTTCTTTTAACTCGCTAACGCTTGCTGGCGCGAATACCTTAAGATTAGGTATGCTTTGCAAATAACTTAAATCGAATAAACCTTGATGTGTTCTGCCGTCGCTACCAACCATCCCCGCCCTATCGAGTAAGAATATTACGGAAGCGTTTTGCATGCAAGTATCAGTTATAATCTGATCGTAAGAGCGCTGTAAAAAGGTAGAGTAAATACAAACTATCGGCTTTAGTCCCCCAAGCGCCATTCCGCTTGCCATAGTTACGGCGTGTTCTTCACATATGCCGACGTCAAAAAAACGATCTGGATATTTTTGCGCAAAACTGTTAAGCCCCGTTCCGCTTTTCATCCCAGCTGTTACGGCAACTAAATTTTGCTCTTTTTCAGCAAGTTCTTCAAGCAAGGTAGAAAGACTGTTAGAAAAGGTATTTTCGCTACTTTCATATCCGCTTGCAATACCGTGATATTTTTCTGAACTTTGCTCTGCAGGGGCATATCCTTTGCCCTTTAAGGTTTTTACGTGTATGAAGGCGCTACCGCCCCTTTGCTTTAACTCTTTAAAAATAGAAGTTAAACTTTTTAAATCGTGCCCGTCATATACGCCGTAATATTTTACCCCTATGACTTCCATACTTGTAAAGGGTGATAAATAACGCTTAAAAGATGAACGTATTCTTCTTAAAAACCTGCCTATAGCATTATTACCAAATATTTTACGCAAAAAACTCTTCGTTTTCTTATACCCCTTTTTACGGGCTAAAGACGCAAAGAATTTATATGCACCGTTGTTGTTTTCATCAATGCTCATTCCGTTATCGTTAAATACAATAACGAAATTTTTGGGCTTTTTATCACTTGCAAAAAGAGCTTCTAAATTTTCTCCGTTAAATAACGACGCATCGCCTACCATGCATACGACGGCAAAATCTTCACCCTTTAAATCTCTTGCAGAAGCAAGCCCAAGTGAAGCGGAAATGCTATTTCCAGCATGCCCGCCTATAAAATAATCCCCTTGCTTAATATCTGGAAAACCGCTTTCGCCCCCTTCAGTTCGAAGAGTTTTAAAGCGTTCCTTTCCGCGGGCTAAAATTTTATAAGCGTAAGACTGATGCCCAACGTCAAAAACTATTTTATCTTTTTCAAAATCGTAAACATTACAAAGAGCGGTTATCACTTCAACCGCTCCTAATGCAGAAGATAGATGCCCGCCCCGTTCGTATACCGTTTCTTTTATCGTTTCACGCAGTTGGTCGCAAAGAAGATAGAGTTCGCCTTGCGTCAAATGGTTTACAGAAGAAAGATTTTGTATTTTATCTAATATATTTTCCATCAAAATAATCCGTCAACAAAAGTTGCGCAAGGTAAAATACCCCCGCATCCTTAATTTTATTCCCATACCCTTCTTAATATGTAAAAAATTAGTGTTTTTCCCCTTCTTTAATGGGCTTAAAATTATCGTCCATAGTGGTTTTATGCGTAGGAAACTCCCCTTCTTTTGCAGGCGCGTAAACCCCATCTATTTTTATGGTTGCGAAATCATCCATTTTTAAGCATGCACCACAATTATCGCATATCTTTAAAGGATCTAAGTCGCAAAATTCACATTCACCGCAAGAAATACAATCACGATCGTATAAAATGCATTTTTTCTTTTCTACTGTCTTTTCCATTAATAATCTCTCCAGATTGATCTAATAGCAAGTATATTGTAATATATTTTTACCTAAATATCAATGCTTTTTTAAAAATTTCTTGTAAAATAGCGCAATTTTTATAATTTTTTTTATTTTTTAGTATAAATTTATCAAAAAAGATGAACAAATGTTTGCTTTTGTGGTTTGTTTGTGATAAAATGTAGGTGGAATCAAGTGTTTTTACATTTTCTTGTTTCTTTAATTAATGTATTCTTTAGGAGTTTTTTTAATGGGCAAAATAGACGAAAAGTTAGATAACGTTTATCGCTTTATAAAAAATTATCAATCAGAAAACGGATTTCCGCCTTCAGTTAGGGAAATTTGTTCTGCGCTTTCTATTAAGTCAACGGCAACAGCGCACTACTATTTAGATAAACTTAACGAACGCGGGATTTTAACAAAAAATTCAAACAAAAACCGCGCCATCTCTTTGTGTGATAGCGCAGAATACGTAAGCGTTCCTATGGTAGGTACAGTTACCGCCGGAACTCCTATTTTAGCAGTTGAAAATTTAGAAGGATATTTTCCTTTACCACCCGATTTTGCAACGGCAGACGAATGCTTTATGCTTCGCGTTCAAGGCGATAGCATGATAGAAGCGGGGATTTTTAACGGAGATAAAATAATTTGCAAAAAAACCCCCTATGCCGATAACGGCGATATAGTCGTTGCATTAATAGATGATAGCGCAACGGTAAAGCGCTTTTACCGCCGTAACGGAAAAATAATACTTCACCCCGAAAATAGCGCTCTATCAGACATTGTGGTAGATAGCGCCGAAATTTTGGGCAAAGTAACCGGTTTAGTTCGTAAATTTTAAACTTAATAAATATAAAAAAGTCGCGATAACCGTTCTATATCGCGACTTTTATTGTTTTATTTAATTAGATGTTCATTAAAATCCATACGATACCCGCTAAAACAACGGCGAGTAAAAAATAAGGAATAGCCGAAAATTTATTTTTGTGTTTAATTTCGTTTTTCTTCATATTACACTCTCCTTAATTAGTTTAGCATATCTTGCCAGTAGAAAGATTTTAAAGTATTTCTTAGCATTTCGGTATCTGCATAACGTTTTAATTTACCCTTTTGAGCAACCGAGATAACGCCGGTTTCTTCAGACACGATAATTGCGGTTACGTTGATAGTTTCGGTAATACCGATACCTGCACGGTGACGAGTTCCTAAATCTTTGGGAAGGTTGATTTCCTGTGATAATGGAAGGAAGCACCCTGCTGCTTGAACCTTCGTTCCGTTAATTACCATAGCCCCGTCGTGTAAAGGAGTTTTGGGGAAGAACACGCTTTCGATAAGGGCTGAAGAAATATCTGAATTAATTGCAACACCACTATCTAATATAGCGCTTGGAAGATTTGAATTAGATAAAATTATAATTGCACCAACGTTATTTTTAGACATACTTTGTACGGCTTTTATAATTTCGTTAATACATTCTTTTGCGTTTTCTTTAATAGCACCGCTATCCCAGTTCTTTGCGTCTGATCCCTTCATGCTACTAACCCAAACTGCACGCTTGATTTCGGTTGCAAATAATATTACTACAGCCAAAATAAAGAAAGCGAACAAAATTAAGGTTACGTATACGGGGAAGTCAAGTAAATAACTTAACGCGCCCACAAGTAAACTGTATCCTACGAAGAAAACTATTATTAGTTTTGCTTTGTTGTTTCTTAATACGTTAAGAACGAAGAAAAAGGTGAGAATTAAAACCAAAAGTTCTATTACGTGCACCAGTTGAACGTTCGTAACGAAATTTATAATTTTATCTATCATAATAAACCCCGCTTTGCGTTTTACGCAAAATTAATTTTCTACTGTTACTTGCTTTTTTAGTAATTTTTTTGCAATTGCAAATTTTACATTAAATATTATACTATATTTATTTTTAAAAATAAAGCGTTTTGGTAACTTTTTATAACTTAATTTTGTATTTTTGTTCTAATTTTGTTCTAATGAGATATCTTTTTTGCATTTATGCGTTAAAAAATTACAAAATTATTCCATTATTTTTCCCATTGCCAACGTCAAGGCACTTTGTATGGTTAACTCACCGCTTTTAAAATCCGCGTCGTATTTAGCAAACATATCTACGCTTTGCTTTAACTTTTTAGGGGTAAAACGCTTGCATTGTTCAACTAGTTTTTTTATAGCGTATTCACTTCTAACCCCTAACTCTTTTGCTAAAACAGAGTTGCTCTTTACCGATACCGAGCAGTAAAAAAGTTTTCTAAAATGGTAATAAAGAGAAGAAAAAATACGTTGATGATCGTTGCTTTTAGAAAGCATATCTTCAAGTATAGCGTAAGCAACCGAATTGTTTTTGCGAGCAACCGCTTCGGTAAGTTCGTAAATTTGGTAATCGTTTTCTTTGCTTACCATCTCTTCTATATCGTTTGCAGTTACTTCCGCATTTCCGTGACAGTAGGCGATAAGTTTTTCCACTTCACCGCTTATCTTTGTCATTTCTAACCTGCAATAATCAGCCAAGAGTTCAGCGTTTTTAGTGGTAATTATCAACTGATTTCTTTTTAAAGTACCCTGAATATAGCGAACTACGGTAGCCATGGTGGCCTTTCCGCAATCAACTACGGTTACGTTACTGAATTTTTTTAAAGGTTCGCAAGGCGTATCGTTTACTATAATCAAAAGACTTGTTTCAACTGGATTTTCAAGATAGCCCGCTATCGCTTTGTTTTTTAAATCGGTTGCGCTGGGATTGTAATCCCTTACGATAATTACCCTTTTTTCACTCATAAAAGGATATTGCATAAGGGCGCTAATCATCTCTTCAGGGTTGGATTTTACGTAAGACCCTTCAAATGTATTTAGGTTGAGTTCGGGAGAGGTAAGGCATTTATTTTGCAAGGTTTTTACCGCAACCTCACGAAGATAAGCGTCTTCCCCTTCAATCAAATATACGGGTGCAACCCCACTTGCAAGCGAATTTTTAAGTTCTTCCATTCTCATAGCGGTTACCCCCATCTAAGATTCCATACTATTTTAACAAATTATCAGTTAAAAATCAATCGTTTTAATTGCTTTTGCACGAGTGCAAAAGTTTTTTTATTAAGCGTTTACCCCCATCAAATAAGTTCCTAAGAACACACACAAAACACTTACCGTTGCAATTATTAGTTTATGCTTGGGCTTAAAGTTAAGATAATCGGAAACACACGCCATAGCGATATACCACACCACCGATAAATACCCTATTGATAAAGGCATTGCCATTATCGAAAAATCAATTTTACCAAGCAAATTATCTACCGCAGTAATAAACAAATCGGGAGCTTTCATTATCAATTTTGCATAATCAGTTATTAAACTGAATATTGCGCTTATAGCCAAACAACTTAACGTTAATAAATATAAAAAGACCGAAACGGGAACGAAAATTATATTAGTAAATAGGCTGATAATCGACGTATAGCCAGACATTCTTGTTAATAAAGGCGTTGTTCCTATCTGCGCCGATAAAGAAATTGATATAGGAGAAGCAAAGCCTTTTAAACCCTTTGACCGCCTTAAAAATAACGGAGATAACGCAAAAATAGAACCTACTGCAACAAACGATAATCGAAAACCGTAATCGAATATCGCAAAAGGGTTTACCGCTAAAACCACAATCCCTGCCAAAGCTAGCGTTGAAAGATTATCACGTTTAAAACCTATATATTCGGCTAATATTGTTACGGTTGCCATGACGAATGCGCGAAGTGAAGAAGGTCTGAACCCACAAATACCACAATATATTAAGGCAGGAATCAATATTATAAATGGACGGAATTTTCTTTTTACCTTTAACGCCCTTGCAAGAAAGGTAAACGCGCTTACCATTACGCCCATATGTAAACCAGATACGGCAAAAACGTGAGCAATACCTGCAAATCGATAATTATTTAATTTATACACGGGAAAGTAACTTGTATCGCCAAGCGTTAATGCAATTGCAACTTCCGATGCGCCTTGACTTAAAGTTTGACGTAAAAAAGAACGTGCTTTTAAATATCCTAATTCAAAAAAGTCGGCGTCGAAGTCGATTATCGATATATTCGCCACCGAATATAAGTTGTATATTTCACCCGAAATTACCTTTATTGACTTATCTCCTTCCTTGAAAGAATTAACCAAATCACAGGTAAAGGAAACTTTTACGCCAACGTCCGTTCTGCCAAAAAGTTCGCTTTTATAGACGAATGCATTTGCCTTGCCCGGTATTGATACTCCGTTAAAAGTACAATTTTTAAAGGTAATAGAAGCACCGCTATCATAATAATTTATACTGTAAATAGTGCCGATAAAATTTCCGCTGTTTTCTTCATAGGGGGAATTTTTAACCTTTTGTATTTTTATTTGAGTTAAAAAAGTGCCTAATGAAAAGAAAATAAAAGCCAAACACAGAAGTAATAATAAAAACTTCTTTGTCTTTTGCTCTTTTACCAAAAATAAAGATACAAAAGCCAAGGCTATAGAGATAAGAGATATTACCAAAATATAGTAACCGTGAAGAAAAGAATAATATGCGCACAAAATCCCCGCGACCATAAATATGGCGCAGATAACTAAGGGGCGCAAGTTTAAAAACTTTTCATTTCTTTCTTCCATGGTTTTCATCCTACGTGTAAAAACACTTAAAAATATTCGTTATGGCAGAATTTTTAACCTACGTTATAGGTTTTCCCTTGCATAGCAAATAATGCGTTTGGATCTTCTTTCAAGCCTTCTTCTATAACGAAAGAGTTATCCCTATCGGGTAAAAGATGTGAAATAACAATTTTAGTACCCTTTTCTTTTGCTATTTTACAAGCAATTTTTGCACTTACGTGCGCCTTTGCGCTACTCCATTCTTCATTACTAAAAGGCGCGTGACATACACATAAATCACTTTTTTCTATTATTTGCGTAAGATTATCGCATAAATTACCATCTGCCGTATATCCCAGCGTTTTTTGCCCGTCGAAAAGAGTTGTTCCTAAGGTATATACTGGATGTGCGGTTTTGTAAAAACTAAAGGTTAAAGAGTTTAAACCAAATGTCTCGCCATCTGAAACGTTTACTATTTCGAAGTAGTTAAGCCCTTCTATAAGGCGATAAACAGCACTTTCGTCTTTTGCGATAATCAATTTTATTTTACCGCTAAATTGCCCGTTACGGCTAAGTGCTTCCAAATAATAATTATAAACACCAAGGTCTGCAATATGATCGTGATGTAAATGCGAAATAAAAATCGCACTTACCTTTTCGGGGCGCATTATTTGCTTTAATGCGCTAAAAACACCGCTACCCATATCGAACACGATATTATCTTGGTTTGCCCTAATTAAATATCCGCTTGTATTTATTCCGTTTGCAGGATAAAGACCATTACAGCCAAGCACGGTTACTTCCATAAAAACTCTCTCCTTAGTCTATTTTTCATTGCTTAAAAAAATATATAAAATCGCTTGCATTTTTACACGGTTATTTGATATAATATATATGAACCTGCGGTGTTCGAAGTAGTGCATGATTTAATCCACAATTTTAATAAGGGAGCATAACGTCGTTTAAACTATGCAAGTCCTGCGGTTACTGTCTTGAGCAAACCGATAAAACCAGGAAGTCAGATTTTTAAGCGCTTAGCACCCACCTGCTTATCGGCGGGTTATAAATTTGTGCTACACGGCACAGGCGGGGGAATTTGTTTTAAAAAGCAGTTTGTTAAAAACTGCTTTTTTTATTTTTTACTACAACAAAGAACAGATAAAGGATTTTTTATTCCTATTAATAATCAACCTTTACTTGTTCTATCCCTTTTTATTTTTTAAGCTAATTCTTTTTACAAAATAACTTTTATAAAAGTTTAATTCCTAGTTTTTTGCATTCTTGAATAGTTTTCTCGTCCCATACCGATACTTGAACTTCGCCGATATGCACCTTTTGAAGAAGTAGCATAGAAAGTCTTGACTGACCTATTCCGCCCCCTATTGTTAGCGGTAGTTCCCCGCTTAATAGTTTTTTATGGAAAAATAAATCAGCTTTTTCTTCTTTGCCTGCATCCTTTAACTGCGAAAGTAGGCTTTGCTTATCTACTCTAATACCCATTGAAGAAATTTCCAACGCGCTATCTAACGTGGAGTTATACGTAATCAAATCGCCGTTTAAACTCCAGTCGTCGTAGTCGGGCGAGCGCATGCTATGTGGCTTACCGTCTGGTAAGCGATTGCCTATTCCTATTATAAAAGTAGTTCCGTTTTGCTTAACAAAACGCTTTTCGCGTTCTTCGCTTGGCAAATTCGGATAAAGATCATATAATTCTTTTGCCGTGATAAAGGTTACTTTGTTTTCAAAAGTGTAATCTAATTCTTGAAAATTCTTTTTTAATTGTTTATGTGAAAGGGCAATTGCTTTAACTATTTTTTTAACACAAGAACAAAGATATTGCCTATTTCTATCTTCTTTAGCAATTATCTTTTCCCAGTCCCATTGATCGACGTAAAAAGAATGAGTGTAATCGGTTTTCTCTTCCTTTCTAATTGCGTTCATGTCGGTGTAAATTCCTTCGCCAACGTGAAAGCCGTATTCATAAAGCGCAAGTCTTTTCCACTTAGCGAGTGAATGAACGATTTGCATGTTTTTACCACCCGCGCTAAATTCTACGGGACGTTCCCAACCGCTTAAATCGTCGTTTAGTCCTTGACCTTTCTCTACAAAGATAGGAGCTGACACTCTTTTGAGATTAAGTTGCTTTGCTAAATTCTTTTCAAAAATTTTCTTAAATTCGCCTATTGCCGTTTGTGTTTGATATAATGAAAGTTTGCTTTTGTATTCCATAATATAATCCTTAAAATGTGATAGCCGTGGCAAACGCCACGGCTTGATTTATTAGTTTTCCGATATATGTTTTTCTAAAATGATTAATTTTCTTCTTCTTGATATACCAACGGCAATACAAACCACCGAAAGAATGAGTAATGCAACTGCAATAAACACCGCGCAACTTAAAAAGAATTCAGACGGTAAAATTCTTATGATTTCATCTTCATACCAACTGAATTGCCAGTTTTCTTTGCCAGGGAAAAATATCTTGTGGAACACTACGAAAGCATTATCGAAATCAACGGCAACTGCCGTTCCCAACACTATGGGAACGATTAACGCAAGTGAGCCAGAAAAGAAAAACCAATCAAATTTCAATAGTTTAGCGGGTTTTAAAACTTTACATTTTTTCAATACAACCGCCACTAAAAGAACAACCCCCGAAGCAAGCATTGCCCACGTATCCAAATCGAACAAAACTTTACAGTCTTCAAAATGACTTTTTCCGCTTTGGGAATATTTTAGTTCACCCGTGCCGAATGGTGTTCCAAAGTTTAAGTAGTTTAATACGTCGTTATACGCAGTTATTATTTGTTCCCTTGTAAAACCAGAATAGTTTTCTATATCTAACAAATCAATATGTAAGTAATAGAAAAATCTGCACCAAATAGGTAGCGCTATAGAAAACGCCAAGATAAAAATCAAACCGCAAAAAGCGACTAGACCTGCCCAAATTTTACTTGTTTTCATATAAAATCCCCCTGTATAGCACGATTAACGCACTTTTAGTTTTTTATTCCCAGTCATTAAAATACGTTATCGAATGGCGATTTTCATAAACTTGACCACCCTTTAACCATATAAGACCGGGTTTGTTTTTTATATCTTTATCACCGTTAACAAAAGACGGAAGATTAAGCCATGGTTCAATACAAATAAACGGCGCGCCTGCTTTTGACCACAGAAGTAAGTTCGGTGCGTCAAATTCAACGCTAGCAATCTTTTTGCCATTCTTTTTAAGCGTTACCATGCGAGAGTTCACGTTTGCAAAAACCGCCGTATCGTGAATAAATAAGTCTTTAGATATCTTTAAGATAGATGAAGGCGGGCCAAAATCGTCACATTCACTTAAAATTAACGCGCCATCTGTAACGATATTAGAAAGAAATTTTTCTTCCTTTTCAAAATGCAGTTCACATTCTGATAATGTACCATAAAAATTATAGGATTCGTGGCTACCTATACCGAAAAACATCTCTTTTTCGCATTTATTAACCACTTTATAAACAGTTTGTAAAGAATTATTTTCTATTGTATAGGTTACGTAAAAATCAAACTCAAAAGGGTAATATTTTTTCGTTTCTTCAGTGGAAGAAAGTTTAAAAGTAACCGAACTTTCATCACTTTGTTCTACGCTAAAATAGTTGTTGCGTGCAAAGCCGTGAAAAGGCATATCGTATAAAACGCCGTTTAAATAATATTGCTTATCTTTAAGCGCACCTGCAATAGGAAATAAAATGGGAGCTTTTCCGCGCCAAAAGTTTTTATCGCCTTGCCAAATCAATTCTTTTCCATTTAAAATAACGCTTTGAAGTTCTGCGCCAAGAGTGCTAACAGATACCTGTAAATAATCGTTTTTTATAGTTATTGTTTGCATAAATTCACCTAAAATATTACAAAAAGCCCTTATATAGGTCGATTAACAACATATTAACCTTTTTGTCTTTCTTCTTTTTTCATTTCCTTTTTTTTGGCTTGCTCTTCCTTTTTAAGAAGTTTTTTGCGTACCTTTTTAAGGCGCATTTCATATATCATATCAAGCCAACCGGTTTCGTGTTCTTCCCCAGATACCAAGCGTTTTATGTTTTTTCTGTGAGTATACCACGTTAATAAGATGGTGGCAAGCACTAATAAATCGGTAATAATGAAAAACACCATACCGTATTCAAAAGTAGGTTCGTTCATAAAACCTAAAACGTATATATCTACAAGAGAAGCTATCGCAGGGGGCGCTGTTGCTATAAACGAGCCCATAGACCCCATTGCCGTGATTAAAATATACAAAAGTGCAATTATTGCAAAAATTAAAGTTACGTAAGGCTCGGCAACCAAAAAAACACCTATCGTTGTTGCGATACCCTTCCCGCCTTTAAAATTGTTTAATAATGGAAATACGTGACCTATCACGGTAAAAAATCCCGCAAGATATTGCGCCGTTATTCCAACTTCTAAAGTAGAATCACCAAAGTACATCCCAGAAAAAACAATTCTTGCAAACAAAGATGGCATTACTCCTTTTAAAACGTCTAAAACAAGAGTTAACAAACCTATCTTTAAACCAAAAGTTCTACTCATGTTCATAGTACCGGGATTTCCGCTACCTTCTTTGGTTATATCTCTATTTTTTAGTTTTGAAATAAGTATTGCAAAATTTACGTTGCCTACAAGATAAGATGCAATACACAGTAAGGCAAAAGACCACCAAAGGTCTTTAAAATACATATGCATAAACTATTTTCCTTTTTATTAATAATTAATAAAATAGCCGATAATCGACTTATAGCCCATCTTTTACTCTTCTTCTTTTTCTTTAAATAATATTCTTATAGGGGTTGAAGAAAAATCAAACGCACGGCGTATGTAATTTTCTAAATAGCGTTTATAAGAAAAATGCATAAGTTCGCTGTTGTTTACGAAGATAACGAATCTCGGCGGACAAACAGAATCTTGCGTAGCGTAATAAATTTTTAATCTTCTTCCGTGCTTTGAAGGCGGTTCGGTTGTTCTTACCGCGTCGCCGATAAGGTCGTTTAGTGTACCCGTGGTAATTCTTCTTCTTGAATTTTCCACCGCTTTTACCGCCATACCTAAAATTTTATCTACTCTTTGGCCATTTTTTGCAGAAACGTAAATAGGAGTAAAATAATCCATAAAAGCAAGGTCGCATTCAAGTTTTTTATTAAATTCATTAACCGTATGGGTATCTTTTTCAATTAAATCCCACTTATTCATAACGATTACCGAAGGCTTGCCCTGTTCATGAATATATCCGCAAATCTTCACGTCTTGCTCGGAAAGACCTTCTTTTGAATCTACAACCATTAAACAAACGTCTGCTCTGCGCACCGCTCCTAGCGCACGAATAACGCTGTAATATTCAATATCTTCTTCAACCGCTTTTTTCTTTCTTATTCCGGCAGTGTCAATTAAAACGAATTTCTTGCCCATAGCGGAAAAAGGAGTATCTATGGCGTCACGAGTAGTGCCCGAAATATTAGAAACGATTGTTCTATCATAACCTAAAAGTTTATTTACTAAGCTACTTTTACCGGCGTTAGGTTTACCGACTACTGCGATTTTGATAACTTCTTCATCTTCTTCCACTTCTTCTATCTTATCGAAGTGTGAACATACTTCGTCTAACAAATCACCTATGCCGGTTGCCTGTTCGCAAGAAATACCAAAAGGTTCGCCAAGCCCTAAAGCGTAGTAATCAAAAAGTTTTTCTTGCCTATAATTATCTAATTTATTAACGGCGAGAACAACCGGTTTTTTAGATCTGCGAAGCATGTCCGCTACGTCATAATCAGAAGCGGTAATATCGCTTTTTACATCGCAAATTAAAAGTATAACGTCGGCTGTGTCAATAGCCGTTTCGGCTTGACGCTTAATGTGTTGCCACATTTCATCTTCCGATTTTAATTCTATACCACCCGTATCAACAAGTGTAAAAGAATGGCCACACCATTCTGCGTCTGCATAAATTCTATCTCTCGTAACGCCGGGCTTGTCTTCTACTATAGAAATCTTCTTTCCGGTAACCTTATTAAAAAAGGTGGACTTCCCTACGTTCGGTCTGCCTACAACGGCAACAATGGGTTTCATAATACAATCAACTCCCTAATAGTTTTTCTATAATTAATCATTAATAACTGCCCTAACCGCTTTCATATCTAAAGCGGTGGCAATATCTTGCAATGTAACGTCGTCTAAGAAACGGTCTTCAAACTGCATAAGACATGGATTAGGCACTAACAAACAATCGTATTTACCCTTATATGGTAATAAATTTTTAATAACGTCCCCTCCGGTTAATAACCCCGTGCAGTTTACGGTGTGACCAAAAAAGTCGTTTTCAATGGCAACGACGTCTATCGTAACATCTTTGCAAGCGCTTTCCACCTTCTTAACGATTAAGCACATAAATTGATGTGCGCTAGTTCCTGTAAAGGTTAAATATCTTCCCTTTTCAAGCAAAGGTTTTTGGCTAAACTTGATAATTTCTTCTACGTCTTGCATAAGCTTTGCACTCATTCCAACGCCGTTTTCAACCTGCCAAAAATCACCGTATTCATTAGCGCTTGGCAACGGCTGATTTGCTTTAAAATAGAACTCGTCTGCAAGGTCTACCAAGTGCCCGCCATGCCTTTCGTTTGCACTCTTTACTTGATTGATAATAGATAGCGCGTAATCTCCGTCTATATCTTTAATGGGATACAACCCCTGACGGTATTTAGTTATTCCACAAGGTACTACAGCAACAGTTTTAACGTTGTTTAAAGAATATAATCGGTCTATGGTATAATCAAGGTGCTTGCCGTCGTTTACGCCTTTTACCAAAACAATTTGAGCGTGGACGTCTATTCCACCTTCGCAAAGACGGGAAAGTTGTGCGTTTATTTTATCCGCAAAGCGATTATTTAGCATCTTCTTGCGTAATTCGCCGTTTAAGGTGTGTACCGATACGTAAAGGGGAGAAAGATTAAGGCGAATAATTCGTTCTATCTCTTCGTCGCTTACGTTGGTCAAGGTAACGAAGTTACCACATAAAAAGCTTTGACGATAATCGTCGTCTTTTAGGTAAAGACTTTCGCGCATACCGCAGGGCATTTGGCGAACGAAACAAAATAAACAGTCGTTACGGCAGGTTCTAATTTCTAAACCGTCCTCTTCAAAAATAAAGCCGAGCGATTCGCCTTCTTCTTTATCTACCTCAACAGTAATTTCTTCGCCCGCTTTCGTCAGCACACCCATTTCAAAATTCGTTTGAGCATCATAATACATATAATCAAGCAAATCAACGGTTTTAAACCCTTGAAAAGAAAGAATCGCATCTCCTTGTTCAAAACCCATTTCTTCGCCAAGCGAAGCGTTTTCTACCTGTTTTATCTTCAACATAATTACCTTTAAAATGGCCGTTTATCGACCTATAGCGTACTTTTTCTATTGAGCGACTGCAAATAAGAAAATTCACAACCGCAGTAATCTTGACGGTATAAACCGTGTTTTTTTGAATTGTTTATAGAATTTAAATAGCCGTTCGATTTCTTAAAATCACAAAATATCCAAGTAACTTTATTATCCGCGCATGCTTTTTCACCTATTTCATTTATAAGCGGTGCGTTTTTATAAGGACTAACCGTTAAAGTAGTCGTGACGTAATCAAAGCCGTTGTTTTTAGCATATTCAGCGCACTTATCAAAGCGTAGTTTAAAACATTCGTTACATCTTAAACCGCCTTCAGGCTGATTTTCAAGCCCACAAATCGCCTTTAGATATTCTTCCTTTTCGTAATCGCACACAACCACTTTTACCTTGCCTGCGTATTCTTGATTGACGTATCTTATTTGCTCTTCGGCGCGTTTATCATATTCTTCCTTAGTATCTATATTTGGATTGTAAAAAAATACCGTTACGTCGAAGTGATCAACAAGTCTGTAAATCACACCCGAACTGCAAGGAGCGCAACAGGAGTGAAGTAATAATTTACTTCCTTTTTTTACGTTTATAAGTTGTTTTTCACGCTCTTTTTCGTAGTCTTTTTTTATCATATTTGTTTAAAAACCCCGCCTATAGGTTGATTAATAAGTAGTTGAGCATATTTATCGTAACTTGTGGGCGACTTATTTATTATCGCTATGGGAGCATCAGTATAACCAACTAAACCAGACGCGGGATATACGTTTAGGCTTGTACCACCAACGATTAAAAGATCACAATTTATCACCGCATTGATGCTATTTTTTAATATAATATCGTTAAGCGGTTCTTCATACAAAACGACGTCAGGCTTAATAATCCCACCGCAAAAACATAGCGGAACTGATGGCGCTTGTTTTAAAATATCCGAAAGAGAATGAAATTTACCGCAGTTTTCACAATAATTTCTGTGAATACTGCCGTGCAATTCATAAACTGTTTTACTGCCAGCTAAAGTGTGAAGCCCATCTATATTTTGCGTAATAACAGCCTTTAAAACTCCCCTTTTTTCAAGTTCGGCAAGTTTTAGATGGCAGTCGTTTGGTAGAGCTTTTTCATATATCATTTTATCAAAATAAAAACGGTAAAACTCGCGAACGTTATTAACGAAAAAAGAATGAGATAATATTACTTCTGGCGGGTAATCGTATTTCAAATTGTATAGCCCATCCGTAGAACGAAAATCCGGGATTCCGCTTTCAGTTGATACTCCCGCACCACCGAAGAAAACTATATTTTTACTTTTATTAATAAGTTCTTTTAGTTCGTTAATCGTGCTATAGGGCATCTTTTTACTCCTTTGAGCCGTCTTTTTCAGCAGGGGTTAAAGCAATTTTTACAATTAATACTATTAACATAACTATTGCAATTGCTAATAAAATATATATAATTAAATCTACGTATTCGCTGAAAAAAGCAGTTAATAACGTGATAATCGTCCCCGCGATAAGGTTACCTATTGCAATAGCGGGAAAAGTTTCTTTAAACTTTAGCCCTAAAAACACCCCTATTGCAGTACCCGTCCACACTCCTGTAACAGGAAATGGAACGGCAACAAAAATAAGCAACGCCTTAATTAAAACCAGTCTTGTTTTCTTATTTAATTCGGTTTCGGATAAGGCGGACAAATCGCCTTGCTTTGCATATGCGTTTTGCGCTAATTTTCTTGCTTTGTTATGGAAAACACCTTCTAATTTTAAAATAAACGTCTTTATAAACGGTATTTTTTTAAGCAAATTAAAAACGGGAATAAGCAAAAAGAAAAGCGGAATTGAAATCAAAGTAGAGCCAAAGTATCCCAGTACACCAGATTCCCATACCGAAAGCCCTGCCTTTAAACCAACGGGGATTGATCCTTTTAATTCGATTAACGGAAAAAAGGACAATAAAAAGGTAAGAATTTTATCATTTTCTATTATCCTTTGTAAAATTTCCACTAATTTATCTGCCATAACCCCTCATTTAATTGTTTTTTATTTGAATAAACTATATAATATATATGTTATTTTGCGGTGTGATTATGCAACGACATAATTACCCTTATATATAGTATATCATATTTTTTAAAAAAACAAAAGGAGTTTTAAGCACTTTATGACATTACAACAACTTTTATCGCCTTTTAGGCGGGCTATTGAAGAATATTCCATGATAGATGATGGTGATAAAATAGCCATAGGTCTTTCCGGCGGTAAAGACAGTTTGCTTTTGGTCTATCTTTTTTCTGCGCTTAAACGCTTTTATGATAAAAAATTTGAAGTTATTGCCATTACCATCGATATGGGATTTAAAGACGCAGATCCTAGCAAGATTGAAGGATTAAGGGAAGAATGTGAAAAAGCCGGGATACCCTACTACGTTGAAAAGACGCAAATTGCAGAAATATTATTCGATATAAGAAAAGAAAAAAGCCCTTGCTCTCTTTGCTCAAAATTAAGGCGCGGCGCATTAAATACCGTTGCAATAAGAGAAGGCTGTAATAAACTTGCACTCGGACATCACGCAGATGATTTAGCCGAAACTTTTATGCTTTCCCTTATTTATGAAGGTAGACTTTCTTGCTTTCAACCGATGAGTTTAATGTCTCGCACAGGGGTTACCGTTATTCGCCCGCTTATTTACACCGCTGAAAAAAATATTACCGCTTTTATGAAAGATAAACCCATTCTTAAAAATCCCTGCCCCGCGGATAAACACACCCAGCGTGAATACGTTAAAGATTTAATAAGAAATATTCAAGACGATATTCCTTTTGCAAAAGAACGAATTATAGGCGCGGTAACACATCCCGAAAGAATGAACCTTTCAGGCTATATGCCAGACAAGAAAAAAGAAATTAAATAAATTATTAGCGTATATTGATTTTTTATCTATATACGCTTTATTTTATACGGGGTATTACTCGTTAAAACAAGCAAAAATGCGTTTTATTGCGTTTAAATTAAGATAATATTAATAAAAAACATAAAAAAATTCCCAAAGCAAACGCCTTGGGAATTATTTTTTTAACTAAAGAATTATTCAGCAACAGCAGTTGCGCCAGCTTCTTTAAGTTTTTCGATCATCTTAGTAGCTTCGTCTTTAGCAACAGCTTCTTTGATAGTGCCAAGTTTTTCAACAAGACCCTTAGCTTCAACAAGACCAAGACCGGTAAGTTCACGAACAACTTTGATAACAGCGATTTTGTTAGCGCCGAAATCTTTTAATACTACGTTGAATTCAGTCTTTTCTTCAACAGCGGGAGCGTCAGCAGCGGCAGCAGGACCTGCAACAGCAACAGCAGCAGCGCTTACACCAAATTCAGTTTCGATTGCTTTTACTAATTCGTTGAGTTCAACAACGGTCATACTTTTAATTTCTTCAATAAATTTTGCGATATCAGCCATTTTTAATATCCTCTCTTTTTTTATATTTTTTTTTGCTCTTGATTTTTTTTAATTAAGCGTTTTGCTCATTTTTATCTGCGACTGCTTTAAGAGCGATAGCTAAGCCACCGATAATGCTGTTCATAGCACCAGCAAGTTTTGCATAGAGAACTTCTCTTGAAGGAATAGAAGCAAGTGCTTTTACACCTTGTGCATCTACGTAAGCGCCGTCTACGTAACCGCTCTTAACAGAAATCTTATCGTTAGTGCTCTTGCACATATCAAAAGCAACCTTTGCAGCGCTGGTTTCATCAACGCCGAATGCTACAGAAGTAGCGCCGTTAAGATCTGCGTCAAAATCGGTAACGTTGAGTTCGTTGAACGCTCTTTTTAGCAAGGTGTTCTTTAATACCTTGTATTCGGTGTTCGACTTTCTCATATTGCAGCGGAATTGAGTATCTTCAGCAACAGTTAAGCCCTTATAGTCAATTAAAATAACTGATTTGCTTGCCTGAATCTTTGCCTTGATTTCTTCAACAATCTGTTTTTTGGTTTCAATATTTGCTGACAATTTTGTTACCTCCCTTTTATTTTGGAGCAAAAGAAAACCCTTATGCCATACCAAAATAGCATAAGGGTATTAATACCTTATTTAATAATGCTACCTCGGCAGGTTTGCTTTCACAAGCAATTAAAACCGGCTTTCTTCGGCTATTTAATTTTTACTGTGATATTGTAACATCATTAACAAACTTTGTCAAACGATTTATATGCGTTTTTTAAAAGTTTTAGGTTTGGTTGTTATTAACCAACTTTAGTGGTTACTTTTACGCCAGGACCCATGGTTGATGCAAGTGAAATACTCTTAATATAAGTACCTTTTGCAGCAGCGGGTTTTGCTTTAACGATAGCGTCAAGTAATGCGTTATAGTTTTCAAGAAGTTTTTCTTTACCGAAACTCTTCTTACCGATTACACAGTGGATAACTGCGGTCTTATCAAGTCTGTATTCAACTTTACCAGCTTTAACGTCCTTAACTGCTTTTGCAACGTCAGGAGTAACGGTACCAGACTTGGGGTTAGGCATTAAGCCTTTAGGACCTAAAAGTTTACCGATTCTACCAACAACGCCCATCATATCGGGTGAAGTAATAACGGTATCAAAATCAAACCAGTTTTCTTTTTGAATCTTCATAACAAGTTCTTCAGCACCAACGAAATCTGCGCCTGCTGCTTGTGCAGCGTCTGCCTTTTCGCCCTTAGCAATAACTAAAACTTTAACTTGTTTACCAGTACCGTTAGGTAATACGATAACGCCACGAACTTGTTGATCTGCTTGTTTTGGGTCAACACCTAAACGTACGTGGAATTCAACAGTTTCGTCAAATTTAGCCTTTGAAGTGTTTAAAACGATATCAATCGCTTCTTCTACTTCGTAAACTTTAGTTTTATCATATGCTTTTAAGCATTCTGAATATCTTTTTCCTACTTTCATAATTTATTGAACCTCCTTGTGGTCAAACGAGCGCTTCGCTAACGCTCTCCCACGAAAATGCGACCGTCGTGTGAGATTTTACGGCCACTTCGCAACCTCTTTTATGCCGTTAATCGACTTATAGAGGGGTTTTTATTACTCTTCTACAGTTATGCCCATTGAACGAGCAGTACCTTTGATCATCGACATACATGCTTCAAGTGAAGCTGCGTTGGTATCAACCATTTTGATCTTCGCAATTTCTTCTACCTGTGCTTTAGTAAGCTGTGCAACTTTTTGTTTGTTGGGAACGCCACTTGCACTTTCGATACCGCATGCCTTTTTAATAAGAACTGGTGCGGGGGGTGTTTTAAGAATAAAAGTGAATGAACGATCTTGGTAGATGGTGATTACGCAAGGAATAATCAAACCTGCTTGTGCAGTCGTTTTTGCGTTGAATTCTTTGGTAAATCCGGGAATGTTAATACCGTAAGGACCAAGAGTTGAACCTACAGGGGGACCTGGAGTTGCCTTGCCTGCGGGTAATTGCAATTTTACAACTGCTGTAACTTTTTTAGCCATAATATTTCCTCCATTTATAGTGGTAATAGCGGGTTCGCCCGATGTGGTTTTAGCGACCCTCCCACTTTCACCGCTTGCATAGCGGTTGAAAGCATTTTTAGATTTCGCGCTACTACGCGCGCGACTTTAATATAATATATATAATACGCCCTTTTGGCGCACGGCAAGTAAGGAAGAGTTATGCAGTAACGTCTACCCTTTGAATTTGAACGAAATCGAGTTCTACGTCGGTATCTCTTCCGAACATGTTTACTTTAACGTTCGCCTTCTGACTTGCAAAGTTGAGCGAGTTAATAACACCCACGAATGATTCTAAAGGACCTGATACAATTTTAACGTTATCGCCAACAGCAAAATCGATTTTTTCGATTTCTACTTTCGTTTCTAAACCCATACGTTTAACTTCGTCTGGTGTTAAAGGAAGAAGTCTGCCCTGAGGGCCAACAAAACCGGTTACGCCTTTAATGTTGGTGATTACGTACCAAAGATCGTTATTGAATATCATCTTGATAAAAACGTATGAAGGAATGAGTTTTCTTTGAACTACTTTCTTCTTACCGTTCTTTTCTTCTATGGTTTGCTCCATAGGAATTTTAATATCAAGAATGGTATCCGATAAATTGTTGTTTTCGATCAACTTTTCAAGGCTTGATTGAACCATTGATTCATAGCCCGAATAAGTGTGGATAACGTACCATTTAGCGGTATTGTTTTCTTGCATTATTCAATCCCTCAGCCAGTAACTAAAGTTAAAAGAGCCTGCAAACCGAAATCGAATGCAGTAACTACAACTAAGAAAACAAGAATTACGCCTAATACGATGCCGGTTTGTTTAACAACCTTAGCAAAATCAGGCCAACTTACCTTCTTGAGTTCAGAAAATACTTCTTTAAACTTTTTGCCTATACGACCAAAAAATCTAGCAACTGCGTTGCCTTTTTTGTTTTTGTTATCAACTTTTTTTACTTCGCTCATTTTTAAACCTCAAATAATAGGATTCTGCACGCGGAAATGCTACCAGCCGAAAAAACGGCGTGGTAGACACTCTTAGAATTATTTCGTTTCCTTATGTGCAGTGTGCTTTCTGCAGAATGGGCAATACTTGTTTAGTTCCAATCTTTCAGAAGTGTTTTTCTTATTCTTGTAAACGTCGTAATTGCGTTGTTTGCATTCTGTGCACGCAAGTGTTATTTTTGTTCTTGCACCTTTTGCTTTAGCCATTTTGTACCTTCCCGTTGGTTTTTACAGCAATTTGCCGAAAACCGACTAAACATAAAATTAACACCCCGCGGTTCGGGATGCTAATACATTTTACACTATTACTTTTTTATTGTCAAGGTTTTTTAACACCTTTTTTGCTTTTTTTGAAACATTATTAACTTTTTTTATAAAAAATATATTATATAATATATACTTTTAGCTGGAAGAATAGTTTTGGTAAGATATTCGATTAACTGGAAGAATAGTTTTGGTAAGATATTCGATCAATTTCGCACTAGTTTACCTTTCCACTTATGACTTAACTTCATAAATCTTATTCACTCTACTCTTTTGCGCAAGTACGTAAATGCTTTTTTTAATGGATAAAACGCAAACGAAATAGTCATAACGGTGCATGCGCATTGAATTAAGCAAGTTGGAATTGACTGATAAAAATATGCGATAAACGCCTTTTTATCAAAAGAGAAAAATAAAGGTGTGACGATATCGTCTAACAAAGTAAAAATAAACGTCATACAAAGACATATTAATGACGAAAATACAACCTGCTTTATAGGCGAACGATTTGAAAGCAGTTTGCCCGCAAAATGAGCCACTACCGCAAACAGGGGATAATATATTAGGTACAATATTATCACGGCAGGAAAAAAACCGTAAATAAAGCAACGCAAAAAAGTATACGCTATCGCCACAAGAACACCGTAAGTCCAGCCAAAGGAGAAGCAAAACGCATAGAAGAAAAGGGTTACGAGTTCTATTCCCTTAACGGCATTAAAAACGTATTGAATTGCTATTAGCAAGGCACAAAAAGCACCACATATTGCTATTTTTTTTGCTTTACTCATCAAAAATGTCCGCCTATAAGTCGATTATTTAATATTAATTTATTAATTACAATTGCGTAATCAACGATTGATTAGCAATATAACGTATTAGAATGCTTGTGCGTACCACACGTAAGTGCAACCAACCTTAACGGGCAATTCTTCTGCCCCTAAAGTTGCAGAATAATAGGTAACACCGTCAACTTCAACAGTGCCCCATGCTTCGTTAGAATATTCCGCATCGTCGGTATAAAGCATCCAGTAAACGTTACCGATTGCCCTTAGGTCATTAATAACGACAACCATTCCGTCATTAATTACATAAGACGATAATTCTTCGCTTCCTCTTAGATGTTCCATATAGTCGGCTAAGAACGTCACGCCGTCATGTTCTTGTGTTACGGTAAGTATAACGGTATCGCCATCTTTTGCGGGATAACCGTCTACGTTTTTACAAGCCGAAAAACAAACCACAACAGAGAAAAGAACAAGCATTAAAACAAATACTCTTTTCATTTACTACCTCCTTAAAAAATAAAAAATCCCTGCTGAAAAAAATAAACAGCAAGGCAAAAACACGCATATAGCGCGATTAACCGCACTTTCTTCCCTGCCCAAGAAAGTTTGGCACATAAAATTACGGCAGGTTACCCGACTCGCTTATTAGCACACGGTAATGACTGTTGCGACGGATTCTAACCGCCTTCCCCTGCTTTCGTTGCCCACGCAAATGAACAAGCACTCGTAATTTCTATTTTCGATAAAAACCATTAAATCTTTACCTATGTATAGTATAACAAAAAGGCTTGCAAAACGCAAGCCTTTTTTAATTAATTACAATAATCCCTTTATTGTTTTTATTAACAATTTTACGTTTTTAAACAAACAAACGCAAAGTGGCATTACAAAGAAGAATAGTAAAAGAATTGCTCCTACGCCTATACCTAGATAATAAAGGACTCCAGATAAACCAACTATAACTTTATTAGCAAACTTTTTAAGTAATATATATACCCCAAATATTACAGCGCCCAGTAAAACTCCTAACGCGATAAACGCTCTATAGGGGGATTTATATATAATTTGAACGTCATTTACTCCTTCCACCAACGGCAACAGCATGAAGTTAAGAACGTTATCTTCAAGTTGAACTTTTTCTCCGTTTACGTAAGCAGTATGCCCGGGTAAGGCAACGTAGTTCACAAATAGATAATCACCTTTTTCTGCGTTAATCTTTACAGATATTTCGTTGGGTTTCGTGCTAAAATCTACCGTTTGAGACTTAGCCATTTCAGCTATTTTTTCCACTGCAGAATTTGCGACTTTAAACACCTTGCAGCTTTGGGTTACCTGTTCAACGGTAAGCGCCGTCTCTCCCGCACTTTTAAAATATATCGAAATACCACCGCTACGTGAAGACGAATACCCTAATTGAAGCTCTTTATTTTGGGGTAATAACGTTGCATTTTCTTCGTTATAACTACTGCGACTATACTTTATTACCGATATATCATCAAAATCGGTTAACATAAAATAATTGCCCGTGCCCGTGATTTGCGTGCGATATTTTATAACGCCATCGCCTAGGTCGGATACCGTGGGATCTTCCACCCATTCGATACCGTTTTCTTCCCCACCAAGCATCTTTAAAATAGAATCGTAATCGGCTTCTATACCGCCTTCATACGAAGTTTTGGCATTTTTTACGGCAAAAGCATGGGGAAATGCATTTACGTTTTCATACAACACGTAATCGCCAACGTCACAGAGATTTCCGTGCTCGTCAAGAATTTGATCGTACCCTTCTACCTTTTGTAAATAGTATCTTGAATACAAACCGTCTACGATAACGTATTTATTACCAAAAATACAATCTCCTATATACTTTCCGTTATAACTCTTCATAGAGTTTTTTCCGTTACCGCCAAAGCCAAAAAAGTTAGGTGCGGTAAAGTTTCTTGAATCTATTACCGAAGAAAAAACCGAATAAGAATTAGTATGCAAGGTAAACGGCATGCACGCAGTAATGTAATCCCCGTTCATCTTTACCCTTGTTTCGCCATTACCTTCAAGCGTTTCCACATAATCGGTAAGAACTCCGATTTGCTCAAACTTAACGGGATCCATATAGTTACCGCTTACCGTATTAATACCGTAAAAAGCAGACTGACCACAAACACAAACTAATAATATTATGCTTAAAAACAAACTTGAAATTTTGCCTTTAGTGCTAAATAAAGTACCCAATAGCGCGATTATCGCTATAAATGCAAAAATTACAACACTTGCTTCAAGCCCACCTTCACTGTGTGCAAGGCGCGATGCGAACCACTTATAATACTTTTCAAAAAACTCATGAGTCTGATTCTCTATCGCAAAATTAAATAATACTAAGCCAACGATATAGAATACAACTAGCGAAGAAATTATAACACTAAATAGTACTTTTGCAGAACGCGACGTATGCAATATAACTTGAGAGTCTTTTTCTTCTTCACACTTTTGCAAGTAGCAACAAGCAACGTAAAAAAGATAAAAACTGGTTAAAAATCCAAATCTTAAAGAGTAACTCATATATGAACCCATATTTAACAAGTTCATACTCTCATCAACCACTACGGGAATGATCAATATCAAACCTGCAAGGGCTAAAAACTTATTTTTTCCTTCTTTTACGCCGTACTTTATAAAGAACGCAATAGTAAAGAATAAACATAAACCATCCGTAAATATATAAGAAACTTTTTTATAAAGCGCTTCATAAGAATAGGACGCGTTTATATTTTCAAATATCCCCGTCTTTCTACCTGAAACCAAGAAAGCGCGCAGGGCGGGAACAAGTATCGGTAAAGAAAGGGCTATTGATAAAACAAGCGCCCAAACACAATCGGAAAGAAGCCTTTTTCTATCTTGTTTTTCCTGAGCAAAGATGGCGTATAGCACGATTATCGGGTATATTGTAAATAATGAGAAGCACGCTATAGAAAAACAAGTGTAAATCATTAATGCAAGTGAAACAACGAAAGTTTTCTTGCTTTTACCATTCACTATTTTTCCAAATCCTATACAAACAAAAGGTAAATAGATGAGTAAATCAACCCAGTTTATATAGGTATTAGAAACGTAAATGTACCCACAAAAAGCATATGAAAGAGCCATTGTAGCTTGCATTATCGGGTTAATTTTAGGAAATTTTTTCCTTATAAAATATAAACCGGATATACCAACGCAAACTATTTTTAACGGAAGAACAATGCTAGTTCCGTAATAAACGTTTCCTTCGCCAAACAACAAAAATAAAAAAGTAAACGGACTTACGCAACAATACGCAAGAGTTCCAAACACGTCTGCCCCGCCCGCTATTGCATAACTGTAAAACAGAGATGATTTTCCGTTAAACACGTCGTAAAAGTGTTCTATGAAAGGGGCTACTTGAGCAGACATATCGTAACTAGACATGGTTGCTCTGCCAAAAGGATACACCCCGTAACAGGCAAGCGCAATCGCAAACAATATCAGTATAAATAGCGATATACCAACGTATTGAAGAAGAGGAAGTATCTTATTTTTATCTTTAAGAAAAGCAGTTATACCCTTTTTTTTGGTTAAATTTTGATCGCTTAAAGCGATATTTTCATCTAATACTTTTTCCATAATTTGATTTTATCATATAAATGATAAAAAGTAAAACAAAAATAATAATTTTTCCTGCAAAAGGGCTTAAAAACGCTTGATTTTTTATTATTATTAATGTATAATCATTAGGCAAACTTTGAAAGGCTTGTTGCAAGCCCTTTTTTAGTTCATAACACGGAGGTGTATCGAAGCGGTCATAACGAGGCGGTCTTGAAAACCGTTTGGGTTAACAGCCCACAGGGGTTCGAATCCCTTCACCTCCGCCACAAAAAAAGCAAGTGCTATTAAGTACTTGCTTTTTTTGCTAGCAAAAGTTTGAAGAAGGGATTCGAACTAGAGCGTAAAAAACAGTAGACACCTACTGTTTTTAGCGGTTGACCGAAGTATTTTGCAAAGCACCAAGTTTGAGTTTATA
>JAZOCA010000079.1:0-21461 GCA_045596285.1 Christensenellaceae bacterium
TGATATTGCAGAAGCTATTCAGTACGCTTATATGAACGGCGCATCCGTTATTAATATGAGTTTTGGTGGCTCTAATATTTCTATCGCAGTAGAAGAAGCCCTTGAAAATGCATATAACACTTGTATTCTTGTTGCTGCGGCAGGTAACGATGGGGCTTGTAACAACCTTGCTTGCAAGATTTGTGAAACTGTAAGCGTTTCTTACCCTGCAGCGCTACCTTACGTTATCGGGGTTATGAGTACTAACGGGGAAGGCAGTGCTGTTTCAGGTTTTTCTAACTACGACCATTATCCGTACAACTCTATTGAATACGAAGTTTATGCCGTTGGCGAAGCAGTTCCTTCATGTTGGCCGGGCAATAAATATGCCGATTTAAACGGTACTTCAATGGCAGCCCCCACGGTTTCTGGTATTGCGGCTTTATTAAGGGCATATTATAGCGACCGTGAAGTTTATTCTACCAAATTTATTCAATCTCAAATTGTTAACACGGGGGAAGTTTGTCTTGACGGTTCTCATACCGTAGCAAACGTTTACGAAGCACTAACAAAAATTCCCACGCCAGAAGTTAACCTTTACGATTATTATATTGATGATAGCGAATCTATCGCTACTGCAAACAATAACAACGGCGTTATAGATGCAGGCGAAACCGTTCGCTTATACCTTTCTTTACACAACCGCGGTGGGGTAGCATCTAACGTAAACGTATCTATTGATACTATCAGAAATGGTGATACTTCTTTAACCGATCCTTATTTTACCTTTGTGAATAACACAATGCAACTTTCCGATATAGGAACTTATTCCGTAAGGGAATCTGGCGATAAATACTTTGAAATTGTTGTTAGCCCCGATTGCCCCAACGATTACCTTGTAGATTTTAACATTCATTTCACTTACGAAAACGGTCTTGACGAAAATGATACCACCGTTTACGAAGATAACGGCAAACAAAAAGCACAGTTTAACGTAAGCAAAGGCTATTTATTACCCGCTACTATAACAGAAGATACCGTTTACACGGCAGATCGCCTTTATATCGTAGGGCAAGACGTTGTTATACCCGAAGGCGTAACCGTTACCTTTGAAGAAGGCTGTGAAATTCAATTCTATGATGATAGAGAGTATTATAATTCGCCTAGCATTACTAACTACGGCACGTTAAAATTTAGCGGTTCAAAAGATGAACTAATTAATATTACCCCGAACGAAAGACATAGTTCTTATTTGTGCAAAGTTGCAAGCTACGGTGAATGCGTTTTAGAATATGTTTACGCAATAAACTTAGCAATTACTCCGTTAGATGAAAATGGTATTGTGACCGTAAACAATTCTATATTAAAGCAAAACACATCACTAGAGTATAACTGGATTTACCACTATGATAAGGGTAAATTAGAGCATGCTCTTTGGTTGAGCGATTTGTTTGGGAGTGGGTTCGATGTTGGACAATATTTTGTTGAAAATAGTTATGTTGAAATCAAAGCAGACTACAGTGGGATGTATCAATACGTAGATCAAGTATCAAATTGTTTCATTAACATAGATACGGGGATTAGCAACATCTTAATGAGTATTGACGATGTCCTTTTTAAAAATAATATCTTGATTGCAAGTCGAAAGGCTACGATATATACTGCTTCGTTTAAATTTGAAAAAGCAGAAAATAACTATTTTTTAACTATGAATAATTCCTTAGATGAATTGCCAACCCTTGTTTTCAAAGACGCTCAGCAAGTAAATAATAATTTATTTTCAAGTATTTATCAACAATATGCAAGCCAAATCATTGATGGATACTACGATACAACCGGTAATCCCACAGTTGACGTTTACGGCTCACTTGCTGATGCATCACTTCTTTGGCCACACGTTGTAAGCGTTGAAACGTTTGATGCGGAAGGTAATCCTATCGCAACGGTTGGCAGAGAAGAAATAAAAGTTCGCGTAACCTTTAACAGGGCGATGGATACCACCAAAGATACCTTCCTTACCTTTGGCACGATAGAGCCTTATGCAGATTACCGCGTTGAAGGCGAATACGTTTCAGATACCGTTTGGGAAGGCACTTACACTTTAAAGGCACAAATCGAAAACGGACAAAACTTCCTTAAAGTAAACAATGCTTGCGCGGCAGGCGATGCTACAAAGACCGTATTTGGCGAATATCAATTACACGAATTTACTATTGATACCACCGCGGCAATGAGCATGAACTTACAAGCGGTTGCAAAAGAAAACGGCATTGAACTTACATTTGCGCAAGATGATTACAGCACGCTTTTAGGTTACAACATTTATCGCTCTACCGAAAAAGATGGTAACTACGTTAAATTAAATCCTGCGATTTTACTTCCTTCAGAAAGCACTTTTGTAGATGAAAACGCAGAACCCGGCGTTACCTACTGGTATACCTATACGGTTGTTCTTACAGACTTTAGTGAATCTAATCCCGCAGGTAAGGTAATGGCAACGGCTATGGATACTTTAGCCCCCAACATGTACCACACGCCTGTAAATCAAGGCTATATGAATAATAACCTTGTTATTTCTTGCACGGCAAGCGATAACGTTGCAATTTCCACCGTAACTCTTTATTATAGGGCGGTTGGTGCAACCGAATGGAAAACTCTTTCTATGGCAAAGCAAAGCGATAAGTATAGCGCAACTATTTTTGGTAGCGATTTAACTCTTGCCGGCATTGAATATTACATTATTGCAACCGACGGAAGAAATACCATCAATAAAGGTAGTGCAGAAGTACCGTATACCGTTGTAATTAAAGATGCATCTGCAATTTCGCGTAAAGGCGACGTTGACGGAGACGGCGTTGTTACAACCAAAGATGCTCTTATGCTTATGCAATGTATTAACGGCGATCTTATTTTAACTGATGATGAATTTAAGCGTGCCGACCTTAGCGGAGATGGCGTTCTTAATAGTTCAGAAGCCCTTCGTATACTTCAATACATTAACGGCAACGTAAGCACCTTAGATATGTAATTAAAGGACGGTTGCCTATGAGAAAAGCTAAAAGTTGCGCTTTTCTACTTACCATTATATTTAGCCTTGCTTTACTGATAATGCCGTTTGGCGTAATAAAGGCATCTGCAGATGAAGTCGCAGATGCGCCCATACTTGTTACTGCTACGGCTAACGACTTGGTAAAGCAGGGTAATAGCGGATATTGTTACGTATATATAGATTCACTTGAAACTTTATCTACTTTAAGCGTTGCGGTGCATTATGATCCCCAAAAAATTAGCGTGGATAGTTCGTATACATACAACAAAGTGGATTGCACTATGTATGATAAAGCCGTTAATGAGTCTAGCGTGCAATTTTCTTATATTTTTGATGGAAACGGAAAAGCAGAAAAAATACAATTATTTTATTTTAGATACACGGTATTATCAAATGCCGTGGTAGGTAATACTTATTTCGACGTTATCGTAAGCGAAGCCTACGATTCTTCATTACAGCCTATTTCTGTAAGCGGTTCAAGATGTGCATTTACTATAACAGAAAGTGTTACAAATAAAACGTGTAACGTATATTCTACTTCATCTATATTAACGTCTGTGGAAGAAGAATTTGAACTTTCTTATAGATTAAGCACCTATCAAATTGCATCAGGATCTTTTTCAATAAATTACGACCCTGAACTTTTTGCTGTGGTAAGCGTTACTAACGGCGCGTTTTTAGATAATAAAATCGTCGACGTAAACACGGGGCTTGCAGGCTCGGTGTACGTTTCATTCGTTGGAACGGAATATACATTCAATACTAATCTTATAACCGTAAAATTTAAAACGCTTAAAAACGTTACCGAAAAAGTAGCCGTTAATATGGTTGTTAGTGAGTTTTACGATTTGGCGTTAAATCCTATATCTTGTAAGGGCTATACGTCAACGGTAAATATCGCGTTTGATGAAGCGTATACCGAAAACGCGCCGAGTATGGCTTTGCAATCGGTATATAGCGCCGAAAAAGATGAAGTTTTGCTCACAATTAAGCTTGATAAGAATTCTATGCTTGGGGCAGGCGACTTCGTTTTAAAATTTGATGCAAATTATTTAACCTATAAGTCGGCAGAAAAAGCATTTAATCCTACTTTCTTTAATATTAACGATAAAAGCGTTTCAGATGGCATATTTAAATTTTCTATTATTTCGCTTTCTGATATCGTTGATGCTCAAACTGTTTTAGTCTTGACCTTTGGCGTTAACCACGCTTGCGAAGATAAAATAGTTGAACTTGAAATTAGCGGAAGTGGCCTTACGGACTCTTTAACTAACACAATCATGCTAAATTTTGTTGATGCAAGTGTGATGATACCTTTAAAACACGTTGAAGTTGTGGATGTTGCGGTAGAGCCTACTTGCACTAAAACAGGTTTAACCGAAGGTAAACATTGCTTAGTATGCGAAGAAGTTTTAATCGCGCAAGAAGTGGTTAATGCTTTAGGGCATACCGAAGTAGTAGATAAAGCAGTAGCGCCTACTTGCACTAAAACAGGCTTAACCGAAGGTAAACATTGTTCGGTTTGCGAAGAAGTTTTAATCGCACAAGAAGTTATTGATGCTTTAGGTCATACTGAAGTAGTTGATAGTGCAGTAGCACCTACTTGCACTAAAACTGGTTTAACCGAAGGTAAACATTGCTCGGTTTGTGAAGAAATTTTAATTGCGCAAGAAGTGGTTGATGCTTTAGGGCATACCGAAGTAGTAGATAAAGCAGTAGCACCTACTTGTACTAAAACAGGCTTAACCGAAGGTAAGCATTGCTTAGTTTGTGAAGAAGTTTTAACGGCTCAAGAAGTTATAGATGCACTTGGTCATAATTACAAAGCAGTAGTAACAAAGCCCACTTGCACAAAGCAAGGATACACAACTTATACTTGCGAAACTTGTGGCGATAGTTATATAGCAGATTACGTTAACGCTTTAGGTCATACCGAAGTAATTGATAGTGCAGTAGCACCTACTTGCACAAAAACAGGTTTAACAGAAGGCAAACATTGCTCGGTTTGCGAAGAAGTACTAATTGCGCAAGAAGTAGTTGATGCTTTAGGTCATAAAGAAGTAATAGATAAAGCAGTATCACCTACTTGCACAAAAACTGGTTTAACCGAAGGTAAACATTGTTCGGTATGTGAAGAAGTTTTAATCGCGCAAGAAGTTATTGATGCGCTTGGTCATACCGAAGTAATTGATAGTGCGGTTGCACCTACTTGCACAAAAACTGGTTTAACCGAAGGTAAACATTGCTTAGTATGTGAAGAAATTTTAGTAGCGCAAGAAGTTATTGATGCTTTAGGTCACAAAGAAGTAGTTGATAGTGCGGTAGCACCTACTTGCACTAAAACGGGCTTAACCGAAGGTAAACATTGCTCGGTTTGCGAAGAAGTACTAATTGCTCAAGAAGTTATTGATGCTTTAGGTCATAATTACAAAGCAGTAGTAACAAAGCCTACTTGCACAAAGCAAGGATATACAACTTACACTTGCGCAACTTGTGGAGATAGTTATATTGCAGATTACGTTAACGCTTTAGGTCATAAAGAAGTAATTGATAGTGCGGTAGCACCTACTTGCACTAAAACTGGCTTAACCGAAGGTAAACATTGCTCGGTATGTAACGAAATTTTAATTGCACAAGAAGTAGATGATGTACTTGGTCATAATTACAATGCAGTAGTAACAAAGCCCACTTGCACAAAACAAGGATATACAACTTATACTTGCGAAATTTGTGGCGATAGTTATATAGCAGATTACGTTGACTCATTAGGTCACAAAGAAGTAATTGATAGCGCAGTAGCACCTACTTGCACTAAAACTGGTTTAACTCAAGGCAAACATTGCTCGGTTTGTAGCGAAGTTTTAATCGCGCAAGAAGTTATTGATGCTTTAGGGCATACCGAAGTAGTTGATAGTGCGGTTGCACCTACTTGCACTAAAACAGGTTTAACCGAAGGTAAACATTGCTCGGTTTGTAGCGAAATATTAGTAGCGCAAGAAGTAGTTGATGCTTTAGGACATAGTTATAATGCAGTAGTAACAAAGCCCACTTGCACCAAGCAAGGATACACAACTTACACTTGCGAAACCTGTGGAGATAGTTATATAGCAGATTACGTTAACGCTTTAGGTCATACCGAAGTAATAGATAAATCTGTTGCACCTACTTGCACTAAAACTGGCTTAACCGAAGGTAAACATTGCTCGGTTTGCGAAGAAATTTTAGTAGCGCAAGAAGTAGTAGGTGCTTTAGGTCATACCGAAGCAATTGATAGCGCAGTTGTACCTACTTGCAGTAAAACTGGTTTAACCGAAGGTAAACATTGCTCGGTTTGCGAAGAAATTTTAGTTGCACAAGAAGTGGTTAATGCTTTAGGTCATACTGAAGTAATAGATAAATCTGTAGCACCTACTTGCACTAAAACAGGTCTTACCGAAGGTAAACATTGCTTAGTATGTGAAGAAGTTTTAATTGCTCAAGAAGTGGTTGATGCTTTAGGTCATACCGAAGTAATTGATAATGCGGTAGCGCCTATTTGTACAAAAACAGGTTTAACCGAAGGCAAGCATTGTTCGGTTTGTGAAGAAGTTTTAATTGCGCAAGAAGTTATTGATGTGCTTGGGCATGATTTAATCGCTCATGATGGCAAAGACGCAACTTGTACTCAGTCAGGGTATAAACCTTATGAAACCTGCGGTAGATGCGACTTTACAAGCTATGAAGAGATTCCAGTTAAACCACACGAAGGCGAAGAGTATATTGCAGTGGGTAATAAAACGCACAAATTTATTTGTTCTTATTGCGGTGAAGAGCTTTCAGAAGATCACTCTTACAGCGATTGGCATAGCGTTACTCAAGCGGATGGTACTGTTATAGAAGAACGTACTTGTGAACATTGTAATTATGTGGATAAGCGTGGGGCAGACGGTGGTTGTTTGGGTAGTATAAATGCAAGCAACACGATATTATTTAGCATTCTTTTATCTGCTGTTAGTATTTCTTATTTGATAAGAAAAAGAAGATAAAATTTAATTAAAAAACGGTAAGACTAAAAATCTTACCGTTTTTTTCGTGATAAGTAATTTCTTAACGTTATTTTGTGTGAAATATAGATATCGTAAGTTTTATAAAGATATAAAATAGTAAAATATTGGATGATTATTAAGTGAAAAGTTGATAAAATCAATATTTTTTTAGCAAAATGGTCGAATTATCTGCAAAATAACAAAAATATTTGGTAAAATTGTTATTATTTTGTAAACAAAAGACCCTATTATCAATTTATGATACACTCGTTTGATATAATAAACAGGTGTAATAAAAGAAGGGATATTAGGTTACAGTTATGAATAAAAGCTACGTTTTACTTAATATGTGTGAAGCTCTTAAGAACGGAGAGTCTATTACTATAGATAGTTGTTGTAGAGAATATAAAATTTCTATTCCCACGTTTAGAAGATATATTTCCGCCTTGCGCGATTTTTTTTGGGAAAAGTACAATGCAGAAATAGAGTATAACGCTAACGAAAAAGTATATAACTTAGTTATGCCATCTGAAGAAATTTAAATGCTATTTCAAGGCTTTTGCCGTGCTTAATTAAACTTGTTATAATAAACCTAAAGTGTTGTTAATCGTGCTATAGGCTGGTTTTTTATGCTATAAAAAAGGTTAAAACTGCTTTTATTTATGCCATTAAAGGTGTAAATTAAAGTAGTTTTTTTATTTATAACGAAATATAATATTTATCGCGCTATAAAAGTTATATTTAAACAAAATTAGCTGTTTTTTGTTTTGTTAATCACTTTCTTGTAAGCGTGAACATCCACTTAAAAGTGCAGTTATAACACTTTAAAAGGTAGTCTTATATCACTTAAATGGGTGGGATTTGCTTGAACATGGCGTTTAAACGTTTGACAAAATATACTGCTTGCAGTATAATCAGTACATTCTTATTGGGGAGCAAATAAAAAGGTGCTTATGTTAAAAAAAGTATTAGTATTTTTAATGGCCACTATATTGGCTTTATCTTTTATCGGGTGTGTAACAAATCCCGAAATAAGCAGTAATTTAAATTCATCAAACTCAAACAGTTCATCTGCTTTAACTCAGTCGTCAGCTAGTTCTAATTCATCTCAATGGCAATCCTCATCTAACGAAAAAGGCGATTCAAGCAATTCGTCTAACACGGATGATAGCGGTACGGATAGTAGTGGTAACAATAGTGATAGCAGTTCAAACGATAGCGATAGCAGTTCAAGCAGTAGCGGAAGTGAAGGCGGTGGTGGCGAAATAGAATTGCCCGTAACTTCGCTTGTTACTTACGATTTAGTTATTGCAAAGTATAAAGAATACGTGACGTACAAATATATAAACGAAGAAAATCCGCCAAGGGGAACTGAAGAAGACGTTTGTTTAGATGCGCTTTATGAAGTAGTTGATCATTATGATCCTTCAATAACTTTGGGTTATGCAATAAAGGACGTAAACGACGACCAAATCGACGAACTTATTTTACTTGCTAAAAATTCACAAATCTACGCGATATTTACCCTTGTTAACAACATTCCTTACCCTGTAATAGTTTCAGACGGTAGAATCGGAATCACAACAGATGGCTACGTTTGGTATAGCGAACGCGAAGAAAACACTCGTTCATCATCACACCTTAAAAAACTTGTTGGAAGTGAACTTATAGGGCTTGAATACGGTTATTTTTATGGCGCTGAACCTAATACGGACGTTTATTATAAAGTAGAAAACGGCGCTTTTAGCGAAATAACTTACGACGAAAAGAAGTTACTCGATAAAAAACACGATTTATACAGCGGATACGTTTCTTCAAATACTAAAAAGGTTGGTTTAAGGTTCTATAATGCGCTTTTACTAGCAGAACCAACTGGCGAAAAGGTTGACTTTTCTACTTATGATTCAGTTATTGCAACCTTTACTAAGATGTTTAAAGAGGCTGATTATAAATTTCAAAAGTATAAATGGACGCGTGGCGATTACGACGATATGTTTACTTTTGAAAGTGACGAAGATTACTATTTATATAACTATTTAGTAATTTCAGCCGTTTATTTTGCACCAAGCAAAAATCAATCTTTTGGTTATGCTAAAAAAGATCTTAACGGCGACGGGGTACAAGAACTTATACTGCTTGAAGGTGGTTACGATATTTTAGCGATTTTCACTCAAAACGCTGGCAAAGTGGTTTTAGTTGACAGTTTTAATAACACTCGCACGGCGTTTATTGATGCTAAAGGAAATATTCACGTTAAAAATCAGGTTGCAGGCGTTTCGGGTAAAGATTACGAGTATTCCGTTTGTACGATAGAAAATAGTGCTATTAAATACGAATTTACAGTTTGCGGTATTTACGAAGATAAAACTTCTTTAGAACCTTCTACTTTTTATAAGATAGAAAATGGCGAAAAAATCGCAATAGAAATGAATGAATGGAATCAGTTATATGCAAAATTTGCCTTAGATATAGGGGATTTATCTTTTGAAGAATATACTCAAACGTATGCTAATTTAGAACTGACTGCAATAGCGCAAGTTTAACACAAAACATTAGTTAATCGCTCTATAGAGTGATTTATAGTAAAAAAATAACCCGATTGCAAATAAAAGCAATCGGGTTTTTTAGTAGAGTTTGATTATTTAATTTGTGCGCCGAATGGCATGAAAGAAAGTTTTGCAAACTTAAAGCATTGTTTACCAAAGGGAATACCTATAATGGTAATGCACCAAACAACACCGATAAATGCAAAGGCAATAGCCATTTCTAAACCGCCGAAAATAATCCAAAGAACGTTAGCGATAGGGTGTTTGCCAAAGTTGGTATCTACGGTAGACCCAAAGGGCCAAATTGCAAGGCGTGCAAATTTAAAGCATTGTTTGCCAAAGGGAATACCTATAATGGTAATGCACCAAACGATACCAAGTAAAAAGTATGCGATAGCGCTGTAAAGACCAGTAAAAATGATCCATAAAATGTTGCCAATAACTTTCATAATAAAAGATCTCCTTTCTTTTTATCGTATTAAAATTATATCATAATGGTGTACTACATTAATTGTATAGTCGTATAAGACTTAAAATAAAATATATTTTTTTGTTGATTTATTTATATTCATTTTATTTATATTGATTCATTTTATCTAGTTTTAAAAAAATGAAAACTAGCGATAATCGACCTATATCCCCACTTTTTATAAAAATCAACAATAATTGAAGGTCTATTTTGCTTTTTTTAGGGCATTATGGTTTGACAAAGAGCTTGTTCAATGTTAATATACTTAAGTAAAGTAAAAAAGGAATATAAACAACAGAAGATGAAAAATAGTAGAACTTTTTCTTTTATTATTGTTGCTCTTACGTATATCGTTGCAACTTTAATAGGCCTTGTAGTATATGGGGTTTTGTCGTTCGAATGGTGGTTAAATTTATTTATCGCGGATTTCGTTGCAACTGCGGTTGTGTTTTGCGTAAGTATAGCAGTAAACAATTCGTCCGTTTACGATCCGTACTGGAGCGTTCAACCCATTGTAATTTTGTTTGCGCTTGCAATAGATAAAGGATTGAATTTATCTAGCGCCTTTGTTCTTGTTGCGGTAACCTTTTGGGGCATAAGATTAACGGCTAACTGGGCATATACATTTCAAAATTTAAACTGGCAAGACTGGCGTTATTCAATGCTAAAGCAAAAAACTAAAATTTTTTATCCCCTAGTTAATTTCTTAGGTATACATCTATTTCCAACCGTCGTGGTTTATCTCTGTGTGCTTCCCGCAGCCTATTTAATAATTACAAAACCGCAGTTCAATTTCTTTGCGATATTTGGTGCGCTTATCGTATTATTCGGTTCGCTTTTACAAGGCGTTGCAGACGTTCAAATGCATAAATATCGTAAAAACCGTGTTGGTAACTTTATAAGAACTGGGCTATGGAAACATTCCCGTCATCCCAACTATCTTGGCGAGATAACCGTTTGGTGGGGTGTTGCAATTGCATGCGTATTTACAGTTGGCGGGGCATATCATCTTTGTTTGGGCGCGATTGTTAACACTTTGATGTTCTTATTCGTAAGCATCCCTATGGCAGATAAAAGACAATCTAAAAAAGCAGGATTTGAAGAATATAAAAAGCAAACAAGAATGCTATTTCCTATTCCTAAAAAAATTTAAAAGAATAATGGGAATATTAAAAGGCGAAAAAGTCTTTTAATATTCTTTTTTTTACTGCTTTTTGTTGCATTGTTAACTAATAGTATTTATTCTTTATTCTTTCGTATAATTAATAGGTTTGTAGTATTTTTATGTGTAGAGAATATGTTTTTTAAATTATATTTAAAAAAGTGCTAAAAAGGTTGATTTTAAACACAATATTTGTTATTATATTTTTGTAGCGATTTTCGCTAATTAAGGATTTGGTGCATTATGAACATTATAATTGTTGGTTGTGGTAGAGTTGGGCAGACTTTGGCAGAAAAACTTAATAACGACGGCAACGAAGTAACAGTTATTGATTTATCTGCTGAAAACGTGCGCGCAGTAACGGACGTTGCAGACGTTATGGGTATAGTGGGCAACGGTGCAAAACATACTACTTTACACGAAGCGGGTATTGAGAAGGCGGACCTTTTTATTGCCGTTACTAATTCGGACGAGTTAAACCTTCTTTGTTGCATGATCGCTAGAAAAGAAGGAAAATGTAAAACTATTGCAAGGGTTAAAAACCCTGAATATAGCGCAGATGCTCCTTATTTACAAGCGCAGCTTGGTTTGGCAATGGTAATTAATCCCGAATATGCCGCCGCAGAAGAAATTTCTCGTATTTTGCGTTTCCCCAACGCCTTAAGTGTTCAGCCTTTTGCAAAAGGAAAGGTAAATCTCGTTAAATTTAAACTTACTAAAGATTGCAAACTCATAGGCCTTTCAGTTCGCGAAATCGCGATTAAGTTTAAGTTGGAAGTTCTTTTATGTACTGTAGAGCGCGGTGATGAAGCGTATATTGCAAAAGGCGATTTTGTATTCGAAGAAAAAGACGTAGTTTCTATTATAGGCACGCCTGCCAAAGCAAAAGAATTTTTCGAAAAGATAGATTATAAAGGTCGTTCGGTTAAAAGCGCCGTGTTAGTTGGATGTGGAAGTATAGCGCATTACCTGTGTGCAATCTTAGAACGTTCTGGAATAAGTTTGAAAATAATCGATAAAAATTTAAGCGTATGTGAGCAATTTTCGGCTACGTACCCACGTGTTGACGTCATTAACGGAGACGGACTTAACAAACAACTTCTTTTAGAAGAAGGCGTGGAACATTCTGATGCTTTTCTATCTCTTCTTCCGCATGACGAAGATAATATTTTGCTTTCGCTATTTTGCAAAGAAATATCGGGTTGCAAACTTGTTACTAAAATCAAAAGAACGGATTACGATCAACTTCTTTCTAAACTCGATTTAGATACCGTTATTTGCCCGAAGAATATCACGGCAGATATGATTTTGCGTTACGTTAGATCAACGCATAACTCAAAGAGCGGTAACATAGAAAGATTGTATAATATTATTCAAGATAAGGTAGAAGCCTGCGAATTTATAATAAAAGCAAATTCACCGGTAACGGGAATCCCCCTATCTAAACTTGCAATAAAGAAAAACGTGTTAGTTGCTTCTATAACGCGCGGTAACACCGTTATTATCCCCCGTGGTAATGACGTTATTATGGAAGGCGACGCCGTTGTATTTATAACCAACGAACTTGCCCTTTACGATATAAAAGACGTTTTAGCAGAGTAGTAAGGGGGCTTTATATGAACTATCAAATTATAAGAAGAACTATCGGCTGGCTTCTTCTATTTGAAGGAATATTTTTAGCCATTCCGTTAATAACGGCGATAGTTTACTGGGAAAAGGAATTTTTTAGCGTGCTTGGCGTAATGCTTGCATGTGTAGGCTTGGGGTTGCTTTGTGTATGGAAAAAGCCTAAAAAAGATACGATTTACGCTAAAGAAGGGCTTGTTATAACCGCTTTAAGCTGGATTGTGATGAGTCTTTTTGGCTGTTTACCTTTCTTTATTTCTGGCGCAATACCTTCCTTTACCGACGCGCTTTTTGAAACCGTTTCTGGTTTTACAACTACTGGCGCAACCATTCTTTCGGGTGACCAAATTGAAAGTATGCCTAATTGTTTGCTTATTTGGCGTAGTTTTACGCATTGGATACGCGGTATGGGGGTTTTGGTATTTATAATGGCGTTTTTACCCCTAAGCGGTGCAAGAAATATGAATTTAATGAAGGCGGAAAGCCCCGGGCCTACCGTAGACAAACTTGTTCCCAAAGTAAAAACTACTGCGAAGATACTTTATTTTATTTATATTATGCTAACCTTAACTCAGTTTATTTTCGTGCTGTTTGGCGGTGTTAGCGTCTTTGAAGCATTGAATATTGCCTTTTCGGTTGCTGGTACGGGCGGTTTTGCTATTAGGGGAGATAGTTTTGCAAGCTATTCGCCATACGTTCAAGTCGTTTCAACGATTTTTATGCTATTGTTCTCGGTAAACTTTAACGCCTATTACCTATTAGGTCGCGGTAGATTTAAAGATGTTTTAAGTGCAGAAGTTCGCGTGTTCTTCATAATAGTTTTTAGCGCAATTTCACTTGTAGTTTTAAATCTTTGCGTTACAGGTGTGGGCGATTATACTTTGGGTGAAACAATTCGCCATTCGGCATTTACGGTTGCTTCAATCATTTCAACCACCGGTGTTTCAACCGAAAATTTTGATTTATGGCCCGCTTTTTCTAAGACTATTATCGTCACTATTATGTGGATCGGCGCGTGTGCGGGTAGTACGGGTGGTGGTATAAAAGTATCAAGAATAATGGTTCTTTTCAAAAACGCTTCAAGCCAAGTAAGAAGAATTATTCATCCAAATCAAATACAAACCGTTTCTATCGATAAAAAGGCGGTAGATAGCGAAACCATTCGAACAGCAAACGCCTTTATCGTAGTATATTTATTAATATATTTTCTTTCCACGTTAGCAGTTGCTATAGATAGCCCGTCTTTTGAAGTTGCTTTTACTTCGGTTGCTGCTACTATAAATAACGTTGGTCCTGGCTTAGGTGCAATCGGGCCTGCAGGCAACTTTGCCTTTTATTCTAATTTTTCTAAATACATTTTAATTTTTGATATGCTTGCGGGCAGATTAGAAATTTTCCCCATAGTCGTTTTATTCCTTCCTTCTACTTGGAAAAGAAACTAAAGTGGCGCTATAAATCGATTAACGGTACTTTAATAAAAAAATAGGAGAAAAAAATATTATGAAGATTTATTCTATTTATGATAATGAATTTAAAGAATACGGAAGACTTGCAAAAGCAGATTACACTAAACTTTGCGAACTTCTTAAACAAACGGAATGCCCAAACGGAGTGGTATATCGTCCGTCTATTAAAGAGTTCGAAGAATTAGAAGTTAAAAAATATTTAGAAGTAAATATGTATGGCGGAATGCCTATTCAAATAGGGTACTGCAACGGTCATAATTCAACCTTAAATGCCCTTGAATATCATAAGAGTAGTGAAATTAACGTTGGTCCTACCGACTGTATTTTGGTGCTTGGCAAAATGCAAGAAATAGAAGAGGGAGTTTTTGATACCGCAAAAGCAAAAGCCTTTTTACTTCCTGCTTTCGTTGCGGTTGAAATTTACGAAACTTCACTTCATTATGCGCCTTGGGGCGTGGACGGAAAGGGCTTCCAAATTGCAATTATACTTCCTAAGGGAACTAATTACGAAAAACCAGAAGGGGCAGAATGTCCTTTACTTTGGGGAAGTAATAAGTGGCTTCTTGCTCATCCAGATTCACCCGAAGCAAAGCAAGGTGCGTACGTTGGTTTAAAGGGTGAAAATCTTCATTTATAAAGTCAAATAAAAAATATTTTAAATCTATTTTGCGTGATATACTATTTTACAGCAGAGTAATAAAATGACTATCTTATTTGTTTAGTGTTTGATAATTTTTAAATAATAAGGTAGCAATACTATTTTTCATTAAGGAATAAAAAAAGTTCGGAAGATTTTCCGAACTTTTTATTTTGCAAATTATTAGTTTTATTATACTTTTTAAAGAAAAATTTACAGTTCAGAGTTATCGTCTTGATTAAGAGATAATCCTTTAGTTTCTTCAAAAAGGGGTTGATCTACCGCGTCGCTAAGTGGTGCGTTAAATTGTTGATAATCGACTTCTGCGGGGACTTCTTTGTTGTTTTTAGCCTTAATTTTTGCGATTATCTTCTTAGTAAAATACAATACGTAATGAAGTATAAGCCCACAAATTATAGCAACAACCAAATCAAAAACAACTGTTAGAACGAAGGTTAATATCAAAACTGTTATTTCGCAAACGTCCTTTTGTTTTATAGTGTGTAAAAATTCGCGCCATTCGCTCATGTTATATGCAACTATAAATAATACCGCAGCGATAACTGGCATCGGAATAAGTGAAGCGTAAGGCATTAAAAGAACTAAAATTAAAAGCAAAACTACCGCGTGAACTATACCCGAAAGTGGGCTTCTACCGCCGTTTCTTACGTTTGCCGCCGTTCTTGCAATAGCGCCGGTTGCGGGTATTCCACCGAATAACCCAGAACAAACGTTGCCTATACCAAGTGCTATAAGTTCGGTGTTGGGGTTGTGTGTGTCATCAATCATTCTATCTGAAACAACGCATGAAAGAAGTGATTCTATGCCCGCCAAAATAGCGATTGTAAAAGCAGAAGGTAAAAGTTCTAAAACAACATCTAAATTGATATTCGGGAATGAAAATTTAGGTAAAGCGGAAGTAACCGTATATAAATCGCCTATGGTATTTACGTTTAGGTTGGCAAGTAAAACGAGCAAAGTTCCCGCAAGAACTGCTATTAGCGAGCCGGGGATTTTTTTTGAAATTTTAGGCCAAACGATTAAAATTGCAAGGGCGAATATTCCAACTGCAAGCGCTAAAAGGTTAGTGGTTGAAATATTAGAAAAAATCGCGCTGAGTTTTTCGGCCGTTTCTATGGTAGAAGTTCCGTCTGGATAGGTAAGCCCTAAAAAGTCTTTTATTTGCCCGATTAAAATGGTTATTGCGATACCTGAAGTAAAGCCTATCGTAATACTCTTTGGTATATATTTGATAAGCGCACCCACGCGAAGCAAACCAAGAATAATCAAAATTACGCCTGCCATTAAGGTTGCAATCACTAATCCTTCTAATCCGAAATCGAAAACAATGCCGGCAACTATGGTTGCAAAAGCGGCTGTAGGGCCGGAAATATTTACCTTGCTTCCGCCAAGCAATGAGATGATGAAACCTGCGATAATCGCCGTATAGAGCCCTTTTTCGGGCGAAACGCCAGATGCGATTGCAAGTGCGATAGATAAAGGTAGGGCGATAATTGCAACGATAACGCCCGCTATAATATCACTTAAAAACTGCTTTTTTGTATAGCCTTTAAAGGCGGTTAAAATTTTCGGTTGAAAAACTTTCATTTTTTCTCCTTCTTAAGTAAATAACGGTAAAAATTATACAACAATCAAAGGGATTTTTCAACCGATAAAGAGTAGTTTTAAGATAATGTCTAAGTAAATTAATAATTAAAATTCCTTTTTTTCCTATAAGTGGCAATTAAATTAGGAATAACTGCGTAAATTATAAAAAAACTCTTGAAAAAAAGATTAATTTGCCGTATAATATTGCACACGAAAAAAAATTTTACAAAAACTGCCAATAAAATCGAAGTTTAATTCGTTTAATTATTGCAGGGGGTAGTATGGAACACAATGAACTCGACGCTTTACTTATCGCTACGTCAAAAGGCGACAATTTAGCGTTTGCACAATTTTATGAAAAGACGATTAAAGGAGTTTACGTTTTTGCCTATTCTTATCTTAAGGAAAAAACTCAGGCAGAAGATATATCGCAAGAAACGTATCTTCAAGTTAAACTTAAAGCGCATACATATCGAGCGGGGAGTAACGCAAGGGCTTGGCTACTTCAAATAGTGAAGAACTTATGTATAGATGAAATTCGAAAAAAATCGCGTATAGAAAAAAACGTGGCGGATGAAAAGGAATATCAAAATGCAAGTTATTCACCCTTTGACGAAGGCTCTGCCGTAGAATATATGTTAAACGTTTTAACCGAAGAAGAAAAACAAATAGTAATAATGCACGTTTTTTGGGGGTATAAACACAAAGAAATCGCCAAAGAACTTTCAAAGCCGTTGGGTACTGTTTTATGGAGATACAACGGCGCGATAAAAAAATTAAAATCTTATAAGGAGGAAGTATGAAAGTTAAGGATTTTTTCAAAACAGTAGACTGTGAACTTAATAAAGTAGTGCCCAAAATGAGCGAAGAAGTTAAAAACGCGCCCATAGTTGTTGGCGATACGCAAGAAGAAATAGTTGTTCAAGAAAATAAGTCCTTTTCGTTAAAGGAATTCTTTACTCCTAAAAGGTTGGGGGTGTTTGCAACGGTATTAGTGGTTGCATTCGTGGCGGTATTTGGTTCTTTAAGTTTTGCAGGCGCTTTTTCAAAGGTGAGTAACGGCGCTGTTGTAAGCATAGATATAAACCCTTCTTTTGAACTTTTATTAGGTAAAAATATGAAGGTGGAAAAGGTTGTAAGCACTAATGCAGACGGAGACGTTATTTTATCCGAAGAGGGGTTAAAAGAATCGCTCGTTGGCAAAAGCGTGGAAGAAGCGTTAAAAATTATCGCACAAAAAGCAAGTGATTACGGGTTTATTGATTACAAAAATTTAGGCGACGAAAGCAGTTATAATAAAATAACGGTAACTGCAACGGGCAACAAAGAAAAATTGCCCAAAGGCTTTACCGAAGATATTTCAACCGCGCTTAATAATTATTTTTGCGAAAGCGGAATATACGTTTACGTAGAAGTTGCAAAGGGAAAGGCGGAAGAGTATTTGCAAAAGGCGGAAGAATTGAACAAAAAACAAATTCTTTTCCACGAAGCAATAGAGAAAGACCTAACAGCGCTTGGCGAATATTTAAGTGAACTCATTTTTGATTACTGTAACGTTTTGCTTTTAAACTCTTTAGATCAGTACGATTTACTTATGCAAGTAGAAGAACTAAACGAACAAATCAAGTCTATGCAAGATGGGTTTTTCCCCGTGGGGTACTGGTCTTATACTGGTAGCGACGAAGAAGTTTTAAAATTATGCGCCACCGTAAAGGAAAAACTCGACCTATTATATAACGCGCACGGTGTAGAAATTGATAGCGAAATAGGGCTTATGACTTCAATGCTTATCTACTCGCAGGATATAGATATAGAAGGCTTAAAAGAACTTTCACTTAGCGGTATAGACGAAAATCTATTCGATTTACAAAATGACCTTTTAGGCGATTTTATGGTAATATCTGCAGAAGATTTTATAGGTGACGTAATCGAGTTTTACGGCGAAATTTCAATAAGTAGCGAAAGCGGAATATTAGAAAAGATAGATTTGCTTATCGCTAAGTTAGAACAAGTTCGCAAAAACGCTGGCGTCAGACCGCAACTCGAAGTAATAACCAGCGAAAATTACGCGTTGTTTATGCAAAGAATAGGCAAGTAAAATTACCTAAAAAACGCTTTAAAAAATAATTTAAAAAAAATTTTCAAATTTACCAATAAAATGGAAATTTCATTCGTTTAATAAATGCAAAAACAATCAAGGCGAAGTAAAAAAACGTAGTAGCCTTAAAAAACATTAAATAATAAAGGAGAAAAACCATGAAAAAATCATTATTAAAAACAATTGCACTCACTTCTGTATTAACTATGGCCTTTCCCCTGTTCTCGGCATGTGGTAGAGGGAATGAAGATAAGGCGGAAGCAGCTTCTCACGTAGCGATAGACGTTAACCCCTCTTTCTCTTTAACTTTAGATGAAGATAATAAAGTTATAGCAATTCACGCAGAAAACGAAGACGCTCAAATTTTATTTTACGGCGAAGCGTTAGTTGGTCTTGAACTTCAAGCTGCGCTGGATAAAGTGGCTGAACTTTCTGTAGATTTAGGATTCGTTAACGAAGATAATTACGGTGTAAACGTAAACGTTAGCGGTAAGATAGGCGAAAGCGACGTAGTTGCTAAATTAGACGCTGCTTTTGATAAAGAAAGCGGAGAATTCGATATTAACGTATCGGCAAGCGGAACTTTCTCTGATATAAGAGAACTTGAAGCGTTAAAAGAAAAATATTTAGCAAACGTAGATATTCAAAATCTTACTATTGCAGATTATAAGTTGATCGCTGAAGCGCAGATGATAGACGGAACTATTAGCGCAGAAGAAGCCGTTAAAATGGGCGAAGAAAAACTTATGGAAATCATTGCAGAAGGCGCAATCGCTATCGAACCTTACGCAACTAAGGCTTACAACCTTGCTGTAGGCGTTGCTCAAAGGGCATATAACGAATTAAAGGGTCAGTTATTAGATAGTTTATGGACCATTCCTTACGTTAAAGATTACGCAAATATTTTAACCGGTATGAAATACACCGTTAACAACGGCGCTTTATACAATATGTATACCGCATCTTCAAGAGCGTTAGGCGTTTCTATAGACGCTATTGAAAAGGCCATTGAAATTGCTAACGAAACCGCAGTTCCCGCTGCTACCTTAGATAATATTGCAACCGCTTTAAATCTTGATGAAGCTCAAAAAGAAGCATTTATCGCAGAAGTTAGCGAAGGCGGTAAAGCAACTCTTGCAAGTGTAGAAAAATACCTTAACAGATGGTTTAAGAACTTAACGGAAGAACAAAGAGCACAACTTCAAGCAACCGTAGATTCTTTAATTGCAGACGTTCAATCATTTGCAGTTGAAATTGAAAACGCTATTGCAGTTGAATATAAGAATGCAATTACCAAACTCGTTTCTGATATCAACTCTTTAATTCCCGAATCTTTAAAAACTCTTGCAGGCGCATATATTGCTGAATTTGAAAACTTAGTTGCAAAAATTAGCAATGCTACAACCGAAAAAGAACCTTTAGTTGCGGTTAAAGCAGTTAAGGAAGTATTTGATGAAGAAGCAGAAAGACTTATGCAAACTATGAGAGCGGAACTTACCGAAGAAGATCTTGCAAGCGTAGAAGAATCTATCGCTAAAGTTCAAAGTACCTTAGAAGGTTACGAAAAGAACTTTGCAGACGCTAAGGCTAAAGCAGAAGCAGATGCTAAGGCTTGGTTAGAAGCTGAAAAAGCAAAAAGACAAAAATAAGAAAACAAAATAACTTTCGATTATAATACTCGGTATAAAATTATTTAATCTTTTGGAAATTTTTATATCTCCCCCTCCTTTTAGGTTTCCAAAAGAGATAAAATAGCTTTATATAAAAAATCGCGTGGCAACTTTGCAACGCGATTTTTGTTTGTTTTATTTTGTTAAATAAAAAAAGAAAGCGGCGATAATCGAACTATATCGCCACTTTATATGCTTTTACTATTATATTTCTTCGCCAACGGTAAGGGCTAAAAGCGCCTTTAAAACGGGTAGTGCGTTTTCCGCTTGGTCGAATATTACGGTGTTTTGGTAATGAATTGCTTCTTCTGAAATATCAACGCCACGGTTAATGGGTAAAGAGTGGGTAAGTAAAGCGTCTTTATTAGCGAAACGCAAATAATGGTCTGTAAACAAATATTCTTTGGGGAAGTTGTGGTTCATAATAAATATTACGTCAGCCCCACGAACACCGTCTTCTAAATGATCGTAAATATCAACGTAACCAAACTGGTTGCAGTAAGACAAAACTTCTTCAGGCGGTTCGTGGTTTTCGGGGCAAACAACAGAAATATCTAATCCGCACTTCGCAGCGCCTGCAATCAAAGAATAGTCCCCGTTATCAACTTCGCCAACAATACACATTTTAAGGCCTTGTAATTTGCCTTTTCTTTCCCAAATAGTAAGAAGTGTTGCAAGCGACTGGCACGGGCTAGTTCTTCCGTTTGCGTTGATTACCGGCATAGTAGAATAGTTATCAAGAACTTCTGCGTCGTGCAAAAACTCAGTATCAACAACTACGCCCGCAACACCGTAACTTTTTACTACCGTGGTGGTATCTGGGTCTTTAAGTTCTTCTGCGATAGAAGCACCCGGTAAAGATACCGTTATGGGATTGCCACCTAATTCGCTAACGGCAACGGCAAAGGCAATGCGTGAGCGCACGTAAGCGGGCTTAGTAAGTAAAGCCAAATGCTTTCCCTTTAAGCACAAAGTTTTTTCGCCAACAAGTTGTTTTTGTTTTAACTCTTTTGCATAGTAAAGAATTTCGTAAATATCTTCAACGGCTGTATCTTTAAGGGTTATAATCGTTTTATCTTTAAGTTTTTTGTGCGGTACGTATCCGTTAACGTTCATAGTTTACTCC
>JAZOCA010000080.1:0-19125 GCA_045596285.1 Christensenellaceae bacterium
AAAAGTGAAACCCGTTGACGGGTAGCAGGTAATAAGTGCATGACTGGCAGGTCAAATAAAAAGCACATTTGTGCTAGCCAGTGAACAAGGGCTATGCCCGAAAAATAAAAACCACCCGATATTCGGGTGGATGTTTATTGTTTATTTATTTTGTTTTTCTATTGCGAGTTTAAGTTTTTCGTGCGGGTCTTCCCAAGTGCTGGGCTTTACCGTTTTGCCCATTGCGTTGTAATGGGGTTTGCCGTCTTCCCAAAGTTTGCTCATATTAGCGCCGTGAACTATATCGAAAAGTTCGTCTGGCTTTACGCCCATTTCTACTAAAGTTCCAAGTGCGAAATAAATAAGATCTATCATGGCGTCTGCCTGTTCTACTATTTCATCTGCTTCTAAAAATTCGTCTATTTCTTCAAGCATCCAACAGTAGCGTTTTTTTGCTCTATCTGCATCCATAAAGGTGGGTTTATCTTTTGCGGGGTGGCCGAATGAAAGATGAAACTGCTTTACCTGTTCCCAGTTTTTATTCATAAATAACCTCTCTTGTGTTTAATCTTTGTATTTACCCCTTAGGTAAAGGTCGTAATCTTTTTCTTTTAGGTATAGTTCTACGTAGCCGATTTTAACCGGAGTATATTTATCTTTTGTTAAAATGCCTTGGTTTAAAAGAAGTTCTTCTATGCGCACTTTTTCTTTTGTAATATCTATATCGCCCTTTTCAAAATGGCATTCCGCTTCTAAAAATAAACCGATATCTTCAACTTCGTCTAAAGAAATAATAACGTTATCAAGATGATATTCTTTTCTGTTTTTTACTACGGGGCAAAGGACTTCTAAAGAGTATGCCTTTAAAAATTCTTCAAAACAATTAAACTCCTTTTTTTCTAAGCCGATATGTAAAAGTAGGTCTATAAGCGCGTTATTAGCGCTTTTAATATCGTTAATATTAAATGAAGTTTCTCTGCAATAGGTGTGCGAAAGGTCGCCTGCAAACAATTTAAAGTCAATTCTAGCCGAGTTTCTAACCCTTAAAAAATTGCCTGCGGTAAATAAAAATCCGTTTGGTAGGTCGTAATAGATATCCGTTTGCCCCTTTTGTTTTACAAGGGGTAAATTTATTTGGGGCAACCCTGTAAGTTTGTATTTAAGTTCGAATTCTATCATAAAATTCACCTATTAAGAAAGAATTTGTATTGCGTTTTCCGCTTTGTTTTTATTGCAGTCGGCATCTTGCGCAAGCGCGGTAAAAGCGCATTGCTGGGCAATTTGGCGATAAACCTTGATTTCTTCGGGGGAAGAATTGTCGTAAGGTTGCGCGCTATCTTTTATAGCAAATATGCTTTCTTTAGCGGTTTCGTTAAGTGAAAAATAGTAGTATAGTTTAAAGTTTGCAGACTGTAAACCCTTGGTAAGTTCTTCTACTGCGTTAGAAGAAGCGATAAATAACGTCGCTATATCGGTTACTTTTTCAAATCTAATATCAAGCGATTTGCAATGGCGCGGAATAAGATGTTCGTATTTGCTTAAAAGTTTTTGCTGTAATTTTTCGCTTTCGTTATAAACGTGTTCGTTTAAGTATTTAGCGGCGTTTATAGCGGCAGTACCGCGTGTTACGTTACAATCCATCACTATGCCGTGAAAAACTATTTCTTTTTCGAAAAATCCAAGTGTAGAAATTGCGTTTTTAAGCGCGAGTTCTAAACTTTCTATACCGAAAAAGGTTTGGAAGAAATGTTCGTAAACGTCCGTTTCGGGCGAGAATTTATCCGTTCCGTGTTGAGTTATTTGCGAAACTAAAATAGGTATGTGAAGTTTGTTTGCAACCGCTTCGCCAAGTATTACGTTTCTGCTAAATGGAATTATAACGTAGGGAATGTGAATCGCACCGTCGTCTTTAGGGTAGTTTTCAACGATTTTGCTTATCATAACGGAAACGTAATTAGTCATTATATCTAACAATTCTTGCACGTGTGATGCCGCTAGGGTGTATATGTAATACTTAGTAGAGAGCATATTTCTGCCGTCTATTAGTCTTTCGTTAACGCTTTTGTGCATGCTTTGCGAAGTTAAATAAATTAAATTACTTGCAAGTTTTATGGTTGAATCGTTTGCGGAAAGGCAGTTGGTACGGTAATGTTCTCTGGTGGTTTTTACACCAAAAGATTCTAAGGTGTTTTTAACGTGCACAACACTTTGTTCGTGGGCTATTTCGTCTATTTTTTGCCTTAGTATTTCGCTAAACTCGTTGGTTTTTTCTTCCATTACGGCAGTAAGTTTTGGCGACATTTGTTGTTCGGCAATTTCTTTCATTTTTTCTTCAATAATGCCCGTGATAATAGAGTAGATTGAAATTAGCGCAGATACGAAAGAAATAATCATACCAACGTAATCGGGAAAGAAATCTTTAACCACGTCAACGGCAAGCGCAATAACGCCTGCAAGGGCAAGTAACGCAGAAATTATTGTGCGCAAGTTTAAAAACGCGGGCTTTTTTGCGGGGGTATTATTCATAATCCTTCTCCTTCGTGTTTTGTAAAGTGGCTTCAACCAGTTCTTTATCGCTTTCGTAACATCTTCCGCCTTTTTGCTCTATATAATCCTTGATGTCTTGATAGCGCGAGTGTGTTACGTACAATAAGTTTCTATTTTGCCATTGACAGTATTTGATTACCGCCTGATATTTGCCTTCTATATATTCTTTGTAAAATTCAGAATTTTCGTCTACGTAAAGCGCGCCTATAACGAAATCTTTGCAAAGTGGAATAAAATCGTCTATCAACGCAACGTATTCTTCAAATTCAATAAAGGGCAGTATGGGTTTTAATAAAACGTTCGTGGGTATATTTAGTGCCTTTATGCGTTTTACCATACTTAATCTTTCTTGGTAAGTTGATGCGTAAGGCTCTATTTGGTAAAGGCTTTTTCCGCATGATAGCGAAATGGCAAGTTTTATAATCGCACGTCCTTTTTTGTTAAAGTCTGCAATTATCTTTAACTCTTCGTCCGTCCAAACGCATTTCGTAGAAACGCTTAAGGTAACGGTTTTGTCTAATTTTTCGGCATACGTTAGTAAATTTTTAATATATTCTTGCGATTGCTGAATTAGTTCCGCGTCGCAAATAGGGTACATTACCGTGTTTGTTCGCTCTATTTCGTCGAAGGTGGGAAACAGCGGTTCGGCATCCCAAGAAGAAAAACAATAAACGCAACCGTTTGTGCAAGGGTTTATTCCGGAAAAGAATTTTCTGTTCATTTTAGTTTTCTCCTAAAAAGCCCTTCCACTCTGAAATAAACGCCTTTATAAAATCGTTCATAACCCTATTTTTTTCTTGCCCAAGCGCCTTTGCCGTGGGTGTGTTAAGGGTGAGTGCTAAGCGAATTAATTTATTGTGCATATGGTGAATGGTGCTTGCTTCCTTAAAACCGTCGTAATACTTTTCTTGTTGGTAAAGTTCAACGTTTTCGTCGTAATCGGGCAGGTTGTGGCTAAAACCGTATTTAAAGGTGCGAACAACCCCTATAGCTCCCATTGCATCAAGATTATCTGCATCCTGAATGATAAGCGTTTCAATGTCGAAATCTTGCTTTTCGCCGTTAAAATTATAGTCTTCGTGATGTAAAACGGCGTTTTTTATCTTTTCACGCTGAAGGTCGGTAAGGTCAAGCCCTTTAATCACTTCTTCCACGTAAACAAGGCTTTCTTGGGGCGAAACGTATTTATTTTCATCCGTGCGCATCCATCTGTGAGCATCGTGAAGTATGGCGGAAATTATTAAAACCTTTTCATCTCCCCCTTCGTTAAGTCCGATTAAAATCGCATAGCGAAGCACGCGCGTGATATGTTGAATATCGTGCCCGTCCGTAGAGTTTTTGTATATTCCGTTTTTATCCCCTAAAAGATGGTCTATTAAGTCCTTATTTCTTTCTATAACGCAATCTACTTTACAAAATGCGTCTTTAGCGGGTAAGAGTGATGTTTTTTCGTTTTTCATATTAGTTTCCTTAAATTTTGGTTAATATATTTTATATATTTAACCAACTGCCTATAAGTATACAGTAAATTTACGTAAATGTCAATATAAAAATATAAAAACCAAAAAAAGTAAAAGGGCAATAGTTTATTATCCTGTTAGTGCTTCTCTTATGTGAATACCGCAAACTCGCGACCCAAAAAAAATATCAAATATGGCCGTTAATCGCGCTATAGGCGGGCTTTTTCATAAAAACAAGTTAAAAATAGGCGTGTAGTTAAAGTTTTTTTATTAATATAGCCTTTTAATTTTTTAAAAATAAAAGCCGTATCTGTTAAATACGACTTTTTTGTGATAATTAAAAATTTTGATGCTTTTATTGAATGGACACAAATAAAAAAATGTGGGTGCATTTTTGTAAAAGATTATGCACCCATTTTAGTTCGACAAATTGAAATTTGTGGGTTTACGTTAATTTGCTCAATTTTGCCGTGTTAGCGATAACGATCAGCGTCGTTTCTGCATCAAGTACCTGCTCGGGATTGATATTTACGTTGACCTTCTCGCCTTTCTTGATAGCAACAATATTGAAGCCGTATTTTTTACGGAGATTCAACTCAATCAGGTTCTTACCACACCACTCTTTCTTCACGTCGATTTCAACCATAGACACGTCACGCGATAGAGAGATCATATCGATAAATCCAGAACTAAGTAGATTCTTTGCAAGGCGTATGCCCGACTCTTTTTCAGGGAAAACCACTTGATCTGCGCCTACCCGAAGCAATATCTTTTGGTGCATCTCATTAGCACATTTTGCGATAACCTTTTTAACGCCTGCCTCCTTGCAAAGCGTTACAGCCATCACACTTCCCTCAAGGTTGCTAGCCATACAAATGACTACGGTATCAATATTGCCAATGCCAAGACGGGAGATAACCTCTGCATTTGCCACGTCGGCACATTTGCACACGGGCAGATATGCGGCGGCATCATTTACGATTTGCTCTTCGGCATCTACGGCAATGACTTCCATACCGTTCTCTACAAGCTCTCTTGCTACGGCTAAGCCGTATCTTCCAAGTCCAAAGACTGCATATGTTTTCTTTGCTTTCATTGTTCTTCTCCTTATCCTATACTGATATCTTCCGTTGGTTCAGAAATTACGTTTTGATTTTTATTTTTACTGCCAAGCGCCACCGCAAGTGAGATGGGGCCGACTCTGCCCAAATACATCGTTACGATGATAATTAATTTTCCAAACGTGTTAAGCTTTGCCGTCAAATTTCTTGAAAGCCCGACGGTTGCCGTTGCACTGACCGTTTCATAGACCGCATCAATAGCAGAAGCAGAACTTGTTGCCATCAAGAGTATGGTAGCTGTAGCGCAAATTGTAAGGAACATCACAGCGACTGCAACCGCCTTTTTTATTGATTCTTCAGAGATACTGCGACCAAATAACGTTGCTTCCTTTTGATTTCTTATCGTAGCGAACGCAGAACAGATGAGAATCGCGACGGTTACTGTTTTAATACCACCAGCCGTTCCAACGGGCGAACCGCCGATCAGCATCAAAATAATAGATACGGCGGTTGAGGCGTTTGTCAAATTTTCTTGCGGGATTGAGGCAAAGCCTGCTGTTCTTGTGGTGACTGATTGGAAAAATGATACCTGGATTTTATCAAATAGGGACATATTTCCAATCGTCATAGGGTTAGAATATTCAAAAATAAAAATGAAAATTCCGCCCATAAATATAAGTGCTGCCGTAACTGTAATCGCTATTTTAGAATGTAAGGTCAAATGCTTAAATATTTTGCGTGTTTTTTTCGAACGGCCCTTAATAACACGCAAAACGTCCCACCATACTATATATCCGAGGCCACCAAGAATAATGAGCGCGGAAGTTACGATGTTGATTAAGGGATTAGTGGCGTAATTGCAAAGGCTGTTTTCTGCAATGATGTCAATACCTGCGTTGCAGAAGGCGGAAACGGAATTGAACACCGATATCCAGATGCCCTTTGCACCAAATTCGGGGATAAACACAAGCATATACAGAACCGCGCCTATGCCTTCAATGATTAGCGTACCGAACAGTACGTTCTTAACGAATTTCGCAAGCCCAGACATCGTATTAAGATTGAAGGCATCTTGAATGAGTAATCGGTCACTGATGCCCATTTTTCTATTGATAAGAAGCATGAGCCCCGACATAATAGTGATGATACCAAGTCCTCCGACCTGTATCAAAAGCAATATGACGATCTGCCCGAACACGCTCCAAGTAGTCACCGTGGGAAGGGTGACGAGCCCCGTCACGCAGGTGGAAGTGGTCGCAGTGAAAAGTGCGTCAAGATAGGGCACAGCTTCACCGTTTGCGGAGCTAATCGGCAATGCCAAAAGTCCGCTTCCTATGAGAATGGTCACGAGGAAGCTGAGCAATATGATCTGCGTGGTTGAGAGAGTAAGTTTCTTTTTCCTAACCATAAAATTTCCTTCTAAAAAATATAAAGGAACCAACGTCCTCTTCAGTCAGCTGGTTCCATTTATGATTATTCTTTTTTGCAATTATACCACATTTTACCGTTTATGTCAATATATTTTGTTCGGCATATTAATAAATGATAAAATGCCGTTTGAAGATTTGGAACCGCAAAATGGCTTTGATGAAGTTCTCATAGTACATATGGGTTCTGCTCGCAAATTTAAGGTTGAACTAACTTGGCAAGATAAAGACGGAAATGAACATAAAGATGAACAATTTTGTTCCATATAAGAATACGTAAAAGCCGAAGATTAACTTCGGCTTTTACTATTAGATATTTGATTATTTCAACTTGAGCGTCAAGCCGAAAAAATCTCTTGTAAAAAACAAAACGAACTTTGATTTTTCATCAAGGTTCGTTTTATTCTTGTTTGGTGCGCCATTGACAACGTAAGTTGAACCGAAAGGTTTGATTTACGTTGTTTTTTATGCAAAAAATAAGGGCAGGGCATAAATCCCACCCTATAAAAAGTGATATTAAAGTTTACAATACCCACCCATAAGGCAATGAATAAGGCGAACTTTTAACAGTTCGCCTTTAATATTTTTTATTCGTAGAAACCTATTCGATTTCTTTTTTCTGTTTCTACATTTTGTTGTGTATGCTTACAACGTGGATAGTTATGGCAACCAAAAAACGTGCCGTATCTTCCTTTTCTTAAAACCAGAAAATCCCCACATACTGGACAGCGATTATTATGGTAAACTGCCTTCATATTGTCATTTGTGTAAGAACAGTATGGGAAATTAGAGCAACCGTAGAAAGATTTTCCGTCAATTTCGGACTTTCTCACAACTAAATGACCTGATTTACACCAAGGGCAAAGATATTCATTTTCGTCTTTTGCCTCACTTTCATCTTCCATAATATAGCATTTACTTTTAATTTCTTGTATAAATTCTGAAGATTTACTCTTTTCAGAAAGCAAATATACTATGGATTTTGTTCTTGTTAATGCTACATAGAAAAGACGACGTTCTTCGGCATATTCAAAGTTGTTTTTCTTCCCAAGTAAAAGCGTTAAAACATTATCATCTTCGGTTTTATTAGGGAAACCATTTTGAGCATCTTCGCCACTAATTAAAACTACAAAATCACTTTCCAAACCTTTTGAGCCGTGAACAGTACTATACGATATTTCAAGTTTTGGATAATCATAATGCCTTATAGTTTTATAATCAAAAACTTGAATTTCTCTACAAATAAAACTGTCTATATCTCGCTTATTTCTACCTAACACCAAAACTTTTGCAGTAGAATTTATTTTAGAAATATCCTCTAAGGCTTTAGAAAGTGCCATCGCTTTATTGCCTTTATGGTAAATAATTCTTACAGGCTTTTCTTGGTGCTTGGAAGATTTTATATTCTTTTTATATTGACTTGGATTTGCTGTAATAAAAGGCTCAACTATTTGTTGAAGTTCCGCAGAATTTCTATGCGTAGAAGTTATGTAGTTTAATTTTGCTCCTGTAAAAATCTTTTCAAACTCTAAAAATACGTTTATATCACAACCTGCAAAACGATAAATTGCTTGCCAATCATCGCCAACAGCAAAAAGTTTAGCATTTCCGTGTGCAATAAGTTTTTGCAAGAATTTTGTTCTACTCTCAGATATATCTTGAAATTCGTCAACGATAATATATTTATACTTAAAATTAGGGGTAGAATCAAGTAAATCTACTGACTGCAAAATCATATCGTCAAAATCAATCTTGTCCGCCTCTCTTAAATTTTGCATATAGTAATTATACACGTCTTTGCATATATCTAAAAATAAACGTGCACGACTTGTATCATATAGCGAATCATTTAATTGTGATTTTAATTCATCAAAGCCCGTATCATCTTTAATTTGTGCTTTATACAAAGAAATAAACGTCGTTATCAAATTAAAAAATGAACTAAAATCTCTACCTGTATAAACATTATGCAACGCATTAAAAATTTCAGTTTGAGATAAAGGCTTAAATTCTACACCATTTTCCAACAAACGAGATTTAAGGTTATCGAAAATAACGCCCTCATTAAATTCGTAAGAATAGGTTTCTATGCATTTGGTTTGATTTTCAATATGTATTTGACGTTTCCAATGCATTGAACGGACATACTCATCGCTTTCCTCTTTGTCATATTGAGGAGCAGTTCCTTTTCTGTCTATGCCATAATGTTCTATATAAATACCATAATCGGGTAAGTAGAAATCGGGGGTGTATTGACGCTTATCGAGTGTACTTGTTTCAATTTCATATGTCTTTTCATATTCGTAATTTATCCCATTTGTAAAAAGATAGTTCGCTATTACGAGTTCTTCATTGCTTTTAACAAATTCATTTTTAAGCGTTTCGTGCTTATCTTTGTTTGCAGATAATTTCCCCAAACGGTCTTTTAACGTTCTAAAATCAAGAGTTTTTAATTCCTTGAAAATCTCACCATCATTTTTGTATTTCTTCTTATAAGTCGGTGCAGCGTAAAAATATAATGCGATATATTGAAAAATCTCATTTGCTATTTTATGATTTTTTACCAATTCTTCCTCAAAGAATTGTGTAATATAAGCCTTTAGTTGTTCTTCTATTGCTTTTTTCTTACCACTCGATTCAGTTAAAATTTTAAGACCTAAAGCGTGAAAAGTTTCTACTGTTAAACCTTTTGCCACAGCACTTATTTTACTTTCTAAATCGTCAGCAGAGGCTCTTGAATAAGACAATAACAATATTTCATCTTTTTTCGCCAAACCCATTTCCAATAAATACTTAACCTTTCCGCAAATCGTCAACGTTTTTCCCGAACCTGCGCCTGCGATTGTTAAGTTTGATTTAGAATTACAAAGCACCGCACGCCGTTGTTCCACATCAAGGCTTTTTCCATTTATATTATCAAAAATTATATCATCTAAATGCCTTGCGATAAATTTTTCGTTATGTTTTTCTATGGTATCAGCATTAACAACAGGAATTTGATAATATTTACGAGCATAAGTATTATATTTTTCTATCCCTTTTAAAGCATTGCTTAACGCTCTAGATATATTTTCAGTATCAATATAGACGTCAGGTAAGTTATCAATTTCTTTAATAATAGATAGAATTAAATTTTTTTGTTCTTTGATTAAATCATAATCGTTGACGATCTCTTCAATTTTCTGCTTGTATGTGTCATATTCTTTTTTATACTGAAAGGAATTAGGAACTACGTATGAGTAAACTTTTTTAATCGTAGAATAAATTTCTTCAATCTTTTCTCTGCTACACTCTAAAATATTATCCAAAATATCCACAATGGGGTATGTTTGTAAAAGTGTGTTATAAGCAAATGTTAATGATTGTATTTCCTTGTTATGTTTTATAATTTTTTGTATGCAAACATTATATCTTGAAACAATATCCGCATACAGTTCTTTTTTTGCAAGAGAGCGAATAAGTTTTGAATTTTTATTTTCGTTATTATCAATACTTTGAAATAAAGTCAACGCCGTTTCAACTTTTTCAACATACGATAATATTTTCTTTGCTTTATTTTTTAAGAATAGATTTTCTATAAAAGCAAACATAAAATTACTTATCTCTCCTTTTGAAATTTAAAATTTATTATACAATATATTTGTGAAATTTTCAAGTCGGATGCATAGGTGTAAAGCAATAAAAAAGCCATAATACCGATATTTTTCGTATCAATATTATGGTTTCTTTATGTAAGTAATCTAAAATTTTGATACCATTTAAAAAATGGGTACATTTTCTTGTAACGGGTAGCACCTATTTTAGTTCGATAAATTGAAATTTGATGATTAGATTGTGCTTAAGGAACTGCGCTCATAAACGTAATTCATGCTATCTCCATTCCCATCTTTATTGTTGTGGTGATATTTAAATCCAGCATTTTCAAATGCCTTTTGCGATGCAATATTGCCTGGATATATTACGGCTTCACTTTTTTGTATGGTAAAACCAATTATTTCTTCATTATTAAGAAGTTCTTTGAGTAGTGTTGAGCCTTTTCGTTGACCTCGTTTTTCAGGTGCAACCAATACTTCCATTATAATTGTTTTGTGTTCGTGCTGGCAAAAAGCAATAACAGCAAAAGGTTTATCGTCTTCGAAAGTGACTTTGCACCAGAAGTTCTCTCCAAGAATAAATCCATCTTCGTTTGTCCAATACTCATAAAAATTCCGAAAGCCCTCGTCTAATCCCGTAGAATCGACAGCACTTTTATCCAGCCAATTTTCAACAAAGCCCATTGTGTTGGGATTGTAGTCATACCAAGCATAATTCACAGCGCGCATGCTCCTTTTGCTTTTACAATAGGAATTCTACAAATTCTTATTTATCGGTGAGTATATTATATCACATAATCTATTGAAAATCAATAATTCTTTTAAGCGAATCAATAATTGAACGATACTCCATAAATTGAGCGAAAGGGGTATAAAGTGAACGATTTATATTTTACGGCAAAAAAGAAAAAAAGGGGCTGTAACTTTAATCACTTTCGCAGAAAGTGTATCTCATCAGGCACGAAGTGGCTGGATATCATCAATGCGGAGCATTGGATATCATCATTACGGAGTTTTTTTGCACGCTAAAGCGTGATGATATGCAAAAAAGAGCGAAATAAATCGCTCTTTTTGATGATATGCACGCAAACAAGTTGCGTGATGATATGCCATTACTCCGTAATGGATAAAAAATGACTGCAATTTTGTATCAAAATTACAGTCTTTTTTTGTGAGTAATCTAAAATTTTGATACAATTTTAAAATGGGTGCAAATTTTAGAGTTATAGGTGCATTTTTCTACAACGGTTTGCACCCATTTCTAGTTAGATAAATTGGAATTTATCGGTTTAACAAAAACTGCTCAAGGTTTCTTTCGTGTCGATATTTAATCGAGGCTTTTTTATCCTTTTCTAAAATAACATCATTCAAATTGATTTGATTTAGTGATGCGATTGCAAAAGCATAGTGAATAACATCGACCAATTCGTTGGCTAACTGTGATTTTAAATCTTCGCTATCTGATGCTTTTCGACCATCACGTTTGTTTAGAACTTCAGCCACTTCGCCTACTTCTTCAACCAATTTCATAAACAAGCTGGTATCAATACCGTGGCTCTTATAATGGTCATATAGGTAATCTTCATAATCTATAATACTGACTTTCATCATATCACCTCGTTAAATTCTTATTTATAGGTGAGTTTATTATATCACATAAGCTATTAGAAATCAATAATTCTTTTAAGCGAATCAATAATTGAACGAAAGGGGTATAAAGTGAACGATTTGTATTTTACGGCTAAAAATGAAAAAAAGGCTTGCAGATTTAATCACTTTCGCAGAAAGTGTATATCATCAGGCACGAAGTGGCTGGATATCATCAATGCGGAGCATAGTATATCATCATTACGGAGTTTTTTTGCACGCTAAAGCGTGATGATATGCAAAAAAGAGCGAAATAAATCGCTCTTTTTGATGATATGCACGCAAACAAGTTGCGTGATGATATACCATTACTCCGTAATGGAAAAAAAAAGACTGCAATTTTGTATCAAAATTACAGTCTTTTTTTGATGCGGGTAACAGGACTTGAATTCTTGCATTTTGCAAAGCAAAAGGATATAAAAAAATGCTTAATGCTTTGCAAAATACTTCGGTCAGCCGCTAAAAACAGTAGGTGGCTACTGTTTTTTTAACGCTTTAGTTCAAGCCCTGTTATTTAACCTAAGTATACAAAAAAAACAAGCACAAAAAAGTGCTTGCTTTTTTTGGTGCGGGTAACAGGACTTGAACCTGCACGTCCGTAAAGACATAAGAACCTGAATCTTACGCGTCTGCCAATTTCACCATACCCGCAAAAATATTAAGTTATATCCTTAAGTAATAATATGCAATCTGTTCCTTAGGGTAATAATATGCACGCTTGGTAAGCAAGCGTGCATAAAGGCTATTTAATGCGGTTAACAGTTGATTTCTTCTACGCGGAGTGATTCTCTCCCCGTGGGGCGTATTTCACGCTGATCCCATGGCACTTAAATGCAACCGCAAGCATTAAGAGCATCTTTATTATAGCAAATATTTATTCTAAATGCAACAGTTTTTTAATGGCAACGGCAGAATAAACGGTTGATTTTTTAAGATAAGTAAATATATTTAAACTAACTTATAGGGCAGAATCTTTTTGATAAAAGGGTATAAAAGTCGCTAAATGCCAAAAAATTAATAATTTAATGCAAAATAAAATTAATTATTTTCATCTAAAACGTACTGAACGTAATTTTTTAATACGGCGTGTGAAGTGATAAAAATACGCGCTTTTTCGGTTGTTTCTTGCGCCAAAAAGGTGCTTAGTTTAATAACTTCATCTTCACATTTGTTAAAATTGTTGTTTACGTCGAATTCCTTTTTGATAACTTTCATCATGTCAAGGGCGTTTCTTTGCGCGTAAATATCAAGTTCAAAAGAATCAAGTGCGTCGTAAATATCTAAAAAGGCGTTATATAGTTTGCCGTTTTTCTTGGTGAAAACGAAACTTCTTGCCATAATATAACAAACTATTGTAAAGGCAACTGCCAAAACGGAAAGGGCGGTTATATTCCAAATCATTCCCAAAGTAATCAACACCCCGCCACACGCAAAAAATACGATTGCCAAAGTAAGGTAAAGGGGGAGTTTTCTTTCTTTTTTCATAAGGGTGGGAATTTGCGCTTTTAAACGTTCTTCAAGTTTCTTTTTTATAGCGACGTTTTCTTCTGCCTTGTATTGCATAATTTCTTCGTCAGAAAGTTTAGAAAGTTGATAAAAGTCCTTGTATAAGCGCATTATCTGCTTTTTCTCTTCTGCGTCAGCACACTCTATTGCCTTGTTTAAATACTCTTCGTGTGAAGTGTTTCTATAGTCGGTTAGGTTAGAAGTTTCTGCGCGAACAAGATTGAAATAAATTCTGTAATCGGTGTTGGTTATTTCAAGCGCCTTTAAAAGTTCTTCCTTTGCGTTCTTGAATTCTTTTCTTGCAAAATAATATTCCGAACGTTGAATAATTCTTTCAACTTCTAAATATTCTTCCCCAAACGAAGCCTTTTTCTTCTCTTCTTCTTTAGTAGAATCTTCATAAACGGATTTATAAAGCAGAATTGCCTGCTTGTTATCGAACTGCTTTCTGCAAACTGTGCAAAGCCCAGTTCCCTGTTCGTAACCAAGATAAAGTTCTGCGCCACAATGTGGGCATTTTGCGTTTTTGTTTTCTTGCATAAACTCTCCAAATAAGCGATAATCGTGCTATAGGCCCACTTTTTTATTAGTTTTAATGTAAGCCACACGTTTGTGTTCGCATTTATATACTCATTTTATCACTTTTATAAAAAATAATCAAGGTTTTTTGGGTGTTTGTTTATTAGTAAACGCTTGTTTAATAAAATTATTTACTTAAAGCAAGCGCATCTTGCAATAAAGTTAAAAAACCGTTTACATTCGCGTGTAGGTGTGGTATAATTAGCCTTGATGGGGGCGTTTAATAGGTTAAGGCGAAAGACTATGAAAGAAAAATCAACACGAAAAATCCGTTTGGTAATAGTGATAGGGTTAATTGCCCTTGCTGTTTTGCTTGGCGTCATATTAAAAAATAATCCAAAAGGTTTAGTGTATCAGTTTTTGATACTAACGCACGTAAAAGTAAACCAACCGGCAATATATGGGCTATTTCATTTTATTTGCTTAATTATATGCGTGGCGCTTGGTGTTTTTGCGGTTGCTTTTCGCAATAAAATTACGCCCGAGCAAGTCCAAAATATATTGTTTTATAGCGGTGTGTTTTTGTTTGTTTTAGAAACATACAAGCAGTTTTACTATTATTACGTCATTTACCCATTTGGCGAGTATAATTTTGGCATTTTGCCTTTGCAAGTGTGTTCTTATTCGCTATATTTATTTTTGATTATTCCGCTATTAAAAGATGGGGTTGTTAAACGCGCTCTTACTCTTTTTTGCGCGTTATATCAAACGATGGGTGGTTGCATAGTTATGTTTTACCCAAGGTTTTACGGCATTTTGTCCATTAACCTTTTTACAATGGTGTGGCATACCGTTATGATATTTAATGGAATAACATTGCTTTTTAAAAGCTGTTATAAGGCATCTTTTATAAAAGACCAACTTCCAGCATGTATAGTGTTTTTAATAACTTTCGTTATTGCAAATCTTTTAAACGTGTGTTTATCGCCCTATACAGCCACTTCGCCTGAACCGCTTAATTTATTTTACGTAAGCCCGCACGTGCCTTGTAATTATATTATAATAGGAGACGTGCAAAAAGCGTTTGGCTGGTTTGCCTCCGTTTTATGTTACGGATTAATGTTTACGGCGTTAGGCGCGCCGGTAGTTTGGCTAATAGGTTACGTTGTGAAGTTTTTAACAAAAAAAATTAACGGAGCACAGTATTTATGATTAAAATCCTTGCTATTTCTAACAGTTTTGGTGTTGATGCCACAAGATATTTACACCAAATAGCCAAATCAAGCGGCGAAGATTTGCTAGTGCATACTCTTTATATAGGTGGTTGTTCTTTGCAAACTCATTACCAAAACATGCAAAGCGAAAAAGATATTTACGAACTTTTTGTAAACGGTTTTTCTACCAAGCAGTTTATATCTTTAAAAAACGCTTTATTATCTAACGAATGGAACGTAGTAACCTTGCAACAATCCAGTCCGCTTTCTGGGGTAGAGCAAAGTTATTATCCTTACCTTTTAGATCTTTCTTCTTACGTTAAAAGTATAGTTCCCAACGCAAAACAGTTAATTCATCAAACTTGGTCGTACCCCAAAGGAAGCGAAATGTTTTCTTGCACGCCCTTTACCACGCGCGAACAAATGATACCGGCGATAAAAACGGCTTACGAAAATGCAGTTAAAGCAATAAACGCGCAAGGTATAATTCCCTGCCTTGGTGCTATGAACGCTTTATATAACGCCATAGGTAATCGCGCTTATTTAGACGGGCTTCATGCAAGTTTAGGTATAGGTAGATACACTCTTTCTTGTGTATGGTATTGCGCTATCTACGGCAAAGCGCCTAATTTTTCTTGCGACGTTTCGCTTGACGTGCCTGCTTCTAAAGAAGAACTAGAGGTGGCAAAAAATTGTGTTATAAGCGCTTGTAAAGAATACAATCTAATATAGAAAAATCATAATTAATCGTGCTATAGCGCGGTTTTTTTATTGAAAATAATTTGTTTTGAGTTCAATATAATTTAAATTTTTTTCAAAAGTTAAACTTAATTATATAAAAAACCCACGGATTATGATGCGAACTTAAAAGCTATACGCTTTATAAAGTGCATTTTGTAATATCCGTGGTTTTTGTTTTATTTCGTTATTCTTCATAATCATTAAAATAATCTTTATCAAAAAATTCCGATAAAGTTATTCCCGCCCCTTGGCAAAAGGCTTTTATGGTGGAAACCTTAGAACATTTAGTTCTTCCTTTAATTAAATCGTATATTGCAGATGGCGATTTTCCGCCGTTTAACGCCGTTTCGCAAATATTAACGTTTTTTTCTTTACAAACTTCATTTATTCTTTTAACAATAGCATCATTTATATTCATATAGCCACCTTCATGGAGTTTCGTATCGTTGTTCCACGAAAATATTATATGAATTTTTAAATATATTATCTCGTGGAGTTCCACGAAATTGACTTCGTTTTATCTTTTTGGTATAATTTTTGTGGAATTCCATGAAATTGCAAAGCAGAACGTAGTTTTAGCGTAGAAATATGATATGATCTTTAAGGGTGGCTAAAACACAACGTTAAAAATTTCGCTTGCTATTGTTAGGATTAGTTTTTATTTGTTAAGTTTTTGTTTAAAAAGGTGGATGAATTCGGTTATATCTTCCCCGTAAGAAAGGCAAAAATCGTGTGGTTCATTATCCAAAGAGTGGTGTTTTGCTTCAAGCACGTTTTCTATCGGTTTAGGCAAAATTCCACCCGTGCGTTTGCTAAAGCGTTCTTTAATAACGGAAAGGGGTGCGGTTACTAAAATTCTTATAGCGCCGGCCGGAAGCAAGCAAAGATGCGCTTTTTCGGTTATAACGTAAATAAGATTTTCGCCCGTGCAAGAACTTAACAAAAGACTTTTAAATTTTTCTTTTGCCATATCTTCGTTTTTTGCAAGCCTTAAATAGTCTTTCCCGCTAAAAACGCTTGCGTTAAATTCTTCTTTTAAGGTATTAGAAAGAGTGGTTTTTCCAACGCAACTTTCGCCAAATATTGCAATCAACATAAACTTGTAAATCCTTAGTGGTTTTTAAAAACCAGCCTATAGCACGATTAAACGCTATTTTTTAGTTATTTTCTTCATCTTGAAGCATGATTTTAATAATTTCTTTATCTGTTTCACTCATGCCTTCGCTTGCTATTTTAGAAACGCTTTCTATGGTTTGTTCAACGCCCGCTTTTATAATTCCGTCGCCTGCTAAAAACTGTTTTCCGTTGTAATGCATCCAAAGCCCCAAAAGACCAGATTCAACAGCCATTGCAACTTTTGCGGCGCAACTTGCCTTTGCTCCGTCACAAATAATGCCTGAATCTATTGCTAGCGCGTTAGAAAGTGTTTTAGAAATATCTTCATAATTTCCGCCAAGCAAATAGCACACGCCACAGCCTGCGCCCGCGCCCGCTGAAACCGCTCCGCAATATGCCGATAACGTGCCTATACCCGCCTTTAAGTGTAAAGTAATAAGGTTAGAAACGCAAAGAGCGCGGTATAGTTTTTCGCCTTCAATACTAAGCCCGCGCGCGTAAACTATAACCGGAATAGAAGTTGCCATACCTTGGTTACCGCTTCCCGAATTTATAATAACGGGCAAATCGCAACCGTTCATACGCGCATCGCTACCTGCGGCGGCATAAGCTTTCGCCGTTGTTTTAATATCTGGTTGATAAGAGCGCAAAATAACCTTACCTATGCTTGCACCGTAATCGCCCTTAAGCCCTTCTTCGGCTATTGCCATATTGTAATTTATTTGCCTATCTAAAATCTCTTTTACGTCTTCTATTTTAACAACGTTTGCGAATTCGGTTATGTCCTTAACGCAAAGCAAGGTTTTTTCTTTAGATTTAATTTCCAGCGGGGGAATATTTTCGTAAAGAGTTTCACCGTTTTTGCTAATAAAAACAACGTTGGTATGGCTACGCATAATGCGCAATTTAACTTGATTGTTTTTGCTAAAAAGATCAACCGTGATGTCGAACACGTCGCATCTATCTGGCACTGAAATTTCTAAGGGGAAATTATTAACGTACTCTTGAACTTTTTCAATTTCTTTTTTAGAAAAATGGCTCAGCGTTTGAAGTTCGGCGTTGGCGTCGCCAAGCAAGCCCGCGCAAAAAGCAGGTTTTATACCCTTCATACCGCCCGTGTTTGGCACGGTAACGCTCTTTGCGTTTTTAACTATATTCGCGCTTACTTGAAGTTTTGCATTTATTGGCTCTTCGCCAAGCACCGCTTTCGCCTTTGCCACCGCGTATGCGATAGAAATAGGCTCTGTGCAACCCATTGCAGGAACTAATTCTTCTTTTAAAAGATTTAAATAAGTATTATATTTTTCGTTAGAGATCATAATTTTACCCATAAATACGTATTATTAAATATATTTTAGCATAAAAAGTGTGCGTTTGCAATCGTTTTATGTTTTTTTATGATAAATGCCATTTCATTTGTTCATAGTTTGGTTAAAAGTGTTTTTCACTTGACTTTTTTATTCAAGAAATATATACTAGTAAAGCAAGCAGTAAATAGTATTGCTTGCTTTAGCCGTACGTTTACGGCAATAATCATTTTTAAGGAGATTAAATTATGGGTGGCTTAGAAAATTATGATCCCGCTACTTTAATGCAAGAACTTTCTGTTATGCTCGGCAAAATGATGATCGAAGGTCTTTTAACAACGCTTGCTACTGCTTTTTCTTATTTGTGCTTATGGTTTATTTATCGCAAAATGGGCGAAGGCGGTTGGAAATGTCTTATTCCTTTTTACGGGGAGTACGTTTTGTTTAAACGCGTTTGGGAAGTTGGGCAATTTTGGAAAATGATAGGTCTTTCAGTGGCTATTATCGTATGTGCCATTCTTGCAGTTATCATTCCTTTTCTTGCTATAATTTTCCTTGTTGCAATAATCATCTTTTGCGTCGCTTTGGTAATTATAGAAATTAAACTGCAGGTAAGATTAGCTGAAGCATTCGATAAGGGCAAGGGTTTTGCCGTTGGTCTTATTTTCCTTCCCATTATCTTTGTACCTATTTTAGCTTTTGGCAAAAGCCAGTATCAGGGCGAATACGTAGAGTAATTTTTGGGACGATACAATACGAATAAAAATAAAAGTGCCGATATAACACGATTATCGGCACTTTTTTGTTGATATAAAGAAAAACCACGCGATAGTCGCGTGGTTCAATAGAGGTATACCGGTGAGTGGAAAAAAGCCTTCCCCAGTGGGGGAAGGGGGACCACGTTAGTGGTGGATGAGGTGTTTGGGTAAAAAATATAAATAAAAATTAAAGCACTAAATTATACAACTCCTCATCCGTCACTCGAAAACTCGTGACACCTTCTCCCGC
>JAZOCA010000081.1:0-7375 GCA_045596285.1 Christensenellaceae bacterium
TAGCTTTTTTTTTAAAAAAACACAAGCAATAATTAATATAATTAATTATTTTATCTCCATAAATAAAGTCATTTTACTTTACTTTTTTTTAAAAGAATGTTACTCTATTACCATGATGGAAATTAAACGAAAGTATTATGACTTCGCAATAAGTGATTTTGATGGAACTATTTTTAATAGTAATCAAGAGGTTAGCAAAAAAACGGTAGAAACCATTAATAATTTTACAAATAATGGTGGGGTTTTTGCCGTATGTACGGGAAGAATGACCGGATCAATTGTTCCTATGTTAAAAAAATTTGGCATAACAAAAGGTTTTGTAATTTCTTACAATGGGGCAGAGATATCAAAAATAGAAACAGGAGAAAAAATATATAAACAACATATTGATACGAACTCCTCTGTAAAATTATTAAAATTTGCCGAAAAGAACTCTATTGATTTATTAGTATACCCAAATGACGTGATTACTGTTAACAAAGGCAATGAATATACCTTGGGATATATGAAATTAAATGGAACAGAAGGCAAAGAGCTTGGGTATAATGTAAGCGATTATTTTAAAATGAATGACCTAACAACCGGCAAGGCGTTGTTTTTAACTCGAGGTAACGAAGATATTGCTAATAAAATTATGCGCGAGTTACCTTTATTGATTGGAGATAAGCTTTCATTTGTTAGAAGCAACAAATACCATGTTGACGTAATGAAAAGGGACATTTCAAAAGGAGAAACTGTAAAAGTTTTTTCAAAAATTGTTGGAAAGAGCCTTGATCGATTAATATGTTTTGGCGACGAAATGAATGACGAAAGTATGATTAAAGTCGCGTCAGTTGGTGCTGTGCCAAGTAATGGCGCACAAGCCTTAAAGAAAATTGCAGATATAATTATTGATTCTTGCGACAACGATGGTGTTAGAAAAGCAATGGAAGAATTTTGCATATAAGGTATAAAATTTCCTATTTATGAATTATTTCATTAAAATACTTGCTTAACATTTTAAAATATGTTATTATATATTGTATAATAATAGTGGGAGTGTGTGCTCCATGTATAGCATGACTGGCTTTGGTAAAGCTGAATACAAAAACGGATATGAATTAACGGTAGAGATTAAAAGCGTAAATAATCGCTTTTTGGACATTATTCCTAAATATCCAAAAAGTTTTATTGTATATGATGATCTAATAAGAAAAACTATTCAAAGCAAACTAACTCGTGGTAGAGTTGAAGTCTTTTTTACATTTGCTGATTCTCGCGAAATTGAAAAAGAACTTGGAACTGACGTTGCGTTAGCGAAAGCATATTATAATTCTGCATCATTAATCGCTGACGAATTGAATATCGAAAATGATTTAACCGTTAGTCGCATAATGCGCATGCCAGACGTTGTTTCTCAAATTGCAAGCGAAACTGATGAGGAAGCAATTAAAGTTATTTTAACAGAAACCCTTACTACGGCATTAAATAACTTAAATACCATGCGTCAAGCGGAAGGTGAAAAGTTAAAAAATGATCTATTATCAAGGATTGACGAAGTTGAACGTTTGGTTGGTTTATTAAAGGAGTATGCACCAAACGTCGTAGAAAGTTATCGCAAAAAAATAGATGAAAGAGTGCGCAATATTTTAGAAAATACGCAGGTTGATGAAAATAGGTTATTACAGGAAGTTGCTATTTTTGCAGATAAATCTAATATAGACGAAGAAATCACTCGTTTATATTCTCATATTTCACAATTTAGAAAAATTCTTAATGATAAAAACGCTGGTAGAAAACTTGACTTTTTAGTGCAAGAATTTAACCGTGAAGCAAATACGGTTTGTTCAAAAGCAAATGACGTAGAAATAACTAATATTGCACTATTACTTAAATGTGAAATAGAAAAGATTAGGGAACAAATTCAAAATATAGAATAATAATTGGAGATAAAAAAAATGTTACACGAACCATCAATTGATCAATTAGCAGAAAATATCGGCTCTAAATACGCTCTATGCGTTGTAGCTTCTAAAAGAGCACGCCAAATAATTGACGCTGCACAAAACCAAGGATTAACAAATCTTCCTTCTGGAGAAAAACCTTTATCTGCTGCAGCAAAAGAGATATACGATAGGAAAGTTATTGCAACAAAATTTTAATCGCTAAAAAATGCTCTTTAAGGGCATTTTTTACATATAGGGGTATTTAATGATTGCGCAAGTAATCGTTGACATAACGAATAGTGAAGTCGACAAAGTTTTTGATTATAATATCGGTGACGAACTAGACGTAGGCGTTGGCTATAGAGTGAGCGTCCCTTTTGGCAACCGAAAAATCGAAGGACTTGTAATAGCGCTAAAACAATTTTCAGATTTACCACCTGAAAAAATAAAAAATATAATTGAAGTATTAGATGAGTTTCCAGCTTTAACGGCAGAATCATTGCAGTTAGTTAATTATATTTCAAAAAAATATTATGTTAGTAAAGCGTCGGCAATAAGACTTTTTTTACCTTCTGAAATGCGCAGGGGGCGAATTGGCGAAAAGCAAGTCGAATTTCTTTCATTAAATAAAGATCTAGATATTGACTTTATAATGTCAAAATTAAAATCGTCTGCAAAAAAGCAAATAGCAATCATTAACGAGTTAAAAAGTAAGTCGCGTGTAAGGGGTTCTATATTAAGGCAATATTTCGGACAAAGCGCAGTTAAAACCTTGCTAGACAATAATTATATTGTTTCAGATAGAATTAGAGTATGTCGTTTACCGTATAACGAAATGATAGGTGAAGATAAATCAGTTGAATTGACTGACTCACAAAAAAAAGCAATTCAAAGCATACTTTTAACGCCTAAACAAGTAACATTACTACACGGGGTAACCGGTAGTGGTAAAACGGAAGTTTATTTAGAACTAATTAAGAATGTTATAAAAAGCGGAAAAACCGCCATAATGTTAGTTCCGGAAATTTCTTTAACTCCACAAATGTTTAAGCAATTACGCGGTAGATTTAACGAATTATGTGCAATTATTCATAGCGGACTTTCGGCTGGCGAAAGATTTGACGAGTGGTCTAGATTAAGATCAGGTGAAGCAAAAATTGCCATAGGTGCAAGAAGTGCCATATTTGCCCCGCTTGAAAATTTAGGGGTTATAATAATAGATGAAGAGCATGATGGAAGCTATGAAAGTGAAAGCGCTCCGCGTTATTCTACTATTGATATTGCAAAACAACGTGCAAAATATAATAACTGCAAATTAATTATCGGCAGTGCAACGCCATCTATAGAAAGCTATATGCTTGCAAAAAAGGGTGAATATAATTTAGCAAAAATGCCCGAACGAATAAATAAAAAACCATTGCCAGAAGTTATCGTTGCAGATATGCGACAAGAAGTTCGTAGGGGTAATAATTCTTACTTTTCATCCGTTTTAAAAGAAGAAATCGAAAATACGCTTAATAAAAACAAGCAAGCAATAATTTTTCTAAATCGACGTGGTTTTTCACAACAAGTGATGTGCCGTGATTGCGGTTACGTCGCAAAATGCCAAACATGCGACCTTTCTTTAAATTATCATAAAACTGGTAATTTACTTAAATGTCATTATTGCGGTACAAATTATAAAATGCTTTCCGCCTGCCCAGAATGTGGATCGACTAACTTAAATTTGCTTGGCACTGGTACTCAAAAAATTGTTGATGAACTAAAGCGTTTGTTCCCAAATGCTAAAATCGCAAGAATGGATAATGACACTACTAGAAATAAAGAGGGGCATTACAAAATTTTATCTGCCTTTTCAAAGCACGAAAGCGATATTTTAGTTGGAACCCAAATGATTGCAAAGGGGCATGATTTTCCCAACGTAACTTTAGTTGGAATATTAGATGCAGATATGAGCTTGTATTTTAGCGATTATAGAAGCGGAGAACGAACCTTCCAGTTATTAACACAGGTTGCAGGCAGAAGCGGACGTGCTGAAGACAAGGGAACTGTTGTGCTTCAAACTTATTCTCCGCAAAACGCTGTGCTACGTTATGCTATGAATTACGATTACGAAGGTTTTTATCAAAGAGAAGTTGCGGTGCGTGAAGCAACGAAGTTTCCACCATATGCTTTAATTTTACGCGTTTTAGTCGAATCTGTAGATGAACAAATGGCAGTTGAGGGCTTAAAACAGGTTTATTTGCAAATCAAACAATTATATGAAAATTATCCAAGCAGATTTTTGTTTTTTAATAAAATGAAATCACCCATTAAAAAATTGAAAAGTAAATATCGCTATCAAATTTTAATGCGCATATGCGATAACGATGTAACGCTACGCGATAATATATATTCTATCGTGAACTCAATAGATATACATGGTGTTACCTTTACTGTTGAAGAAAATCCTTCAAATATGAGCTAAGGAGATAATATGGCTATAAGAAAAATCATACAAATCGGGGATGAAACATTAAGGAAAAAAAGCTTCCCCGTTAATACAGTTAACGAAAAAACTATTCAATTATTAGACGATATGGCAGATACATTAAAAAAAGCGCAGGGAGCAGGTCTAGCTGCTGTTCAAGTAGGTGTTTTAAGACGTATTTTCATCGTTGACGTTGAAGAAGGCTTTTTTGAATTTATCAATCCTGAAATAATTTCTGTTAAAGGAGAGCAATACGGCGTAGAAGGATGTTTATCTGTAAAAGGGAAGTGGGGAGACGTAAAGCGTCCTTATGAAGTTGTTGTCAAAGCTCTTAACAGAAAAGGAAAATATTTTACAATCACGGCAAAGGGATTTTTTGCAAAAGCAATATGCCATGAATATGATCATTTAGAAGGGATAGTATATGTGGATAAAGCAGATAACATAAGGAGTGAACAACAGTGAAAGTAGTGTTTTTGGGTACGCCTGACTTTGCTGTAAATACATTGAAATCTATTATAGCAAGTCGCCATGAAGTTTTAGCTGTCGTTACTCAACCCGATAAACCGGTAGGAAGGAGTTCTAAACTTGTTTTTTCGCCTGTCAAAGAAGTTGCAGTCGAGCATGGAATAAAAGTTTTACAGTACAATAAAATTCGATATGAAGGGGTTGAGGATCTTAGAAAATTAAACCCTGATATCATGGTTACATGTGCCTTCGGTCAAATTTTATCACAAGAAATAATTGATATTGCACCTAAGGGGATTATAAATGTTCATGCATCATTATTACCGAAATATAGAGGTGCAGCCCCTATTCAATGGGCAATTATTAATGGCGATGTAAAAACCGGTGTAACTATAATGAAAACCGAAGCAGGCATTGATACAGGTGACATTATCGCTATAGAAGAAACCATCATTGAAAAAGAAGAAACCGCTGGGGAGTTATTTGATCGTTTATCAATTATCGGGGCTAGATTGTTGGTAGATACACTGAATAAAATTGAAGAAGGAACCGCGACATATATAAAGCAAGATCATTCGATTGCAACACACGTAAAAATGTTAAAAAAAGAAGATGGAATCATCGATTTTAAAAATTATTCCGAAGTGATTAAAAATTTTGTAAGGGGAATGAATCCATGGCCTTGCGCACAAGCGAATTTTAAAGGTAAGGCAGTTAAAATTTTTAAAGTTGATATTTACTCTAATGAAAAAACAGATGCCATCCCAGGTACCGTTATTATTTCTGATTGCAAAATCGGTCTTGTGGTTGCAACTTTAAATGGGTCAATTCGTCTTACTGAAATACAGTTTGAAAGCGGTAAAAGGATGAGCGATAAAGCATATTTACTTGGTCATACAATAAACGTCGGAGAAGTATTTAATGGTTAATACCTTTTACGATTCTTATAGAATACTTTATAAAGTATATGGCGAAAAAGCATATATCAAACAAGCAATAAATAGTGAAATAATAGAACCTCTAAATAAAAATACTGTTATAAAAATCTGCTATGGAGTATTAGATAAAGACATATTTTTGGACTACTGTATTTCCAAACTTTGTGATAAAAAGCCTAAACTTCCAATAAGAATTTTGCTTAAGATTTCTTTTTATTGTATCACCTTTTTGAACAAAGCCCCATATGCTGTTACAGATAATGTTGTTACTTTGTGTAAAAAACTCGGAAAGGGTGGGATGAGTGGTTTCCTAAATGCTATCATTAGGAAATATATTAAAAATCCTTATCCAGATTTACCGACTGAAACAACTTCATATTTATCAATTAAATATTCTTTTCCAGAATTCGCCGTTAAGAGATTAATATCTGATTATGGCATAGATAAAACAATTAAAATTTTGGAGTATGACGAAACCTATACCTTTTTACGTTTTAACAATAACGTAAACGGTGCAGAATATTTGGATAATATAAATAAAAAATATGAGTCGACCGTATTTGACAATACCTTTTGTTTGAAAAATTTTGTGCGAGAAGAAGGCTTTTACGAAGGAAAATACACTTTTCAATCAATCGGTTCAATTGCGATATGTAATTGCATACAAAAAGGAAATATTTTATTAGATTGCTGTGCTGCGCCGGGTGGCAAATCGGTTGCGCTATCACATAAATTTAATCGAGTAATTTCGTGTGAATTGCATTCACATAGAGCAAAATTAATAGAAGATTATATTGCTAGAATGAAAGTTGATAACATAACCGTTAAGGTTATGGATTCCACTAAATATCATGAAGAATTTTTTGAATATTTTGACGCTATATTATGTGATGCTCCTTGCAGTGGTTTGGGTGTTACAAAAGACAATCCAGATATAAAGCTAAATAGGGATGAAAACTCTATTGCTGAATTAAATTCACTACAGTTTTCTATTCTAAATAACGTATCAAAATATTTAAAAGTTGGTGGTTGTTTATACTATTCGACATGCAGTATTTTACAAAATGAAAATGATGGCGTAATTAATACGTTTTTAGAATTTAATAAAAATTATAAAGTAGAAATAATTACGTCACCTTTAGATCACGTAAAAACAAAATTCGGATTACAATTTTTACCTGATATCAGCTACGGTGCAGGATTTTATATTTGTAAACTTCAAAAATTATGAAAAATTTATACGATTATAGTTTAGAAGAGCTTCAAAACATCCTTATAAATAGAAATCAACCCAAATTTCGGGCAAGTCAGATATATTCTAACTTTGTAGCAGGAAAAAGCATAAGTGAAATGACAAACATTCCCAATTCGCTAAAAGAATTGCTTTTAAAAGAATTTATTGATGCCCCCGCTCAAATTTACAAGAAACTTATCTCAAAAGATGGTACTGTTAAATATCTTTTTTCATTAGCAGACGGAAATATTGTTGAAGGGGTAGTAATGAACTACAAATACGGTAGAACACAATGTCTTTCTACCCAAGTTGGATGTAGAATGGGATGTAAGTTTTGTGC
>JAZOCA010000082.1:0-6479 GCA_045596285.1 Christensenellaceae bacterium
CTAATATACATAACACCGCTGTTTTCAGACACTGGAATATTAAATTCATTTGAAACATTACTATAATATTTACCTACACCGTTTGCATTTTCGGTAATAGAATTTGCAAATTCAACCCATGTTTCTCCATCAAAAGAAACTCCAATTATAGTTTGATTTTCAATTGATAGAATAAGTTTTGCTGTTTTAATGATTTTATCAAATTCGAATTTATAAATGAAATAAGCATCATTGTCTGCAAAACGTTTATAATCACTTTGTGTTCCAGAACCGTTTTCTTCAAACAAGTAAGCCTCTTCATCAGTGCTTGCAGGAACAAAAGATATTTCATGTTCTTCATCTTTTATTTCTGGTTCAGGCTTTAATCCAGGAATATCAGGGATAACTGGAGTTGCGTTCATATCAGGAATGAATACTACGTCACGGAAATAGTTTGTGTTATTAAAACCACCAGTGGGCATTACGTTAATATCTGTTGAATCATTAACACCACTACCAGCGTAAGTTACGAAATAACCGTTAAGTTTTGGAGATTCAAAATGATTTCTCCAATACGAACAATGATATCCATCTACTGAGTTAGAAACTGCAACAACATACTCTTTACCAGCTTCAATTTGAACGGCATCAGGTAACTTAAATGTAATCCATCCAGAGTAATCAACTTCTTCAACGTTCCATTCGTAAGGCCCTGCTACCATCGTTTGAGTTTCAACATCCCAAAGAGCAACGTCGTGTACGCCCTTTTCACCTGCTTGAGCATAAATTCTAACAGCGGTAATATCACCGGGAACGGTTGTTGAGAATTTAGTTCCAGCTACTCTGTAGTGATCCCAATCTTCACTTCCCCAAGGTAATTCAGTTGTAAATATATTTTCGCCTGCGTTCGCGTCAATCAATCTAACGTCATCAATATATGCCCAACCCTTAATTGCATCACCGCTTTCAATACCAATGTGGTAGTTTGCAGTTTTAGGTACTGTAACTGGCATAGATACTTCAGTCCATTCCGTTACGTTAACTTCTTTATAAGCAACAAGTTCTTGTGTATCAAGATTTCTTACAAACAAACGAACGGTATCACCGCTTGTTTTAACCCTTGCCTTAAATTCATATTCAACGCCTTTTCTTAGGTTAAGACCTTCGTAAAGAGCTGTTTCACCATCTTCAAAATGATCGATGAAGCCATAAAACTCACCATTTTGTCCTGCATCGTCATTTCTTGCGCCTGCAGATTCTGGATTAGAGTTAAGTTTAGAAGTCCACCAAGCATCACCTGTTCTTTCAAAATTGCCGTTTTTAATTTCGGTCATACAGGGATAAAGGTTAATATCACTCATAGGAACTTGATAGAAGTTACCTTGAATGTTATCTATAACGTTGTTTTCAAATCTAATATTTTTTATAGGAGCATAATTACTTTCGGGGTCATATGGGCTAGAATACCAGCAACCCATAGAACTAAAGTAATTATCGTGAATATAAATATCGCTTACCTCAACTTGTCTTTGATCTGGTGCTGCACCTGCCCAGAAAAGCATCATAAGAGCCTTACATTCTCCGGCTGCAGTACAGTTGTTGTTGTCAAATTCTATATGTTTTGCAGGACGGGGGTCTGCCCAGCTAAACCATCCACCACGGGGATCATTATAATCAACCATAAAATACAAAGAGTCATCGCCAGAATTGATATTACATCCTGTTACTCTAAGATAACTAGTACCACATGTAGATATACCATCACTACCATGGCAAGCATAATCGCTGATATTAATTCCACTAACAAGACCGTATAAACATTGATATATTGAAACTGCATAAGAACTATATCTAGTAATAGAAACGTCTTTAATTTCAAAATTTTCAACTCTAAAGAAACCTATAGGGTTAATGTGAATTCTAGTATCACAAGAACCTTCTCCGTACATTTCAATATTACCTTTACCTATAATCTTTACGTTTTCAACGCCTTCACCTGCGTAAAGTAAAGGATAGTTATACATGTAAGTTAAATCCCACAGTATATCTCCTCTAACGTTATGTCCAAGATGCGGAGTATATTTAACAAGCGGAGTTGTGCCTGCATAATACCCAATACGATCGTCGTTTTCAGGCTTGTAATACGCTTCGATATCGTGATTTTGTTTTAAAGTTGCACCCTCACCAAACTTAAATGTTACGTTACTTTTTAAAAACAAAGAAGTAGACAAAAAGGTTTTGCCTGCATCAAGTTCTACAGTACCGCCGCCATATGCGCTAACCTCATCAATCGCTTTTTGAATGGCAGCGCGGTCATCAGTAACACCGTCACCCAACGCACCGTACTTGTCATCCGTAACTTTTACGTTCATAGGAACAAATTCTGGTTCTTCTGGATCGCTTGATGTTAATGCATCAATATCAACACAACCAAAACCAATTAAAAGCATAACAGATGATACAAGTACAATTAGTAACACTTTTAATATTTTTTTCATAAATTGCCTCCTTGGCATAATTTTAACGATTTTAAATATCGTCAAAAAAATTATAACACATGTACGTAGTAAAAACTTGCGTTTTTTTTTCTGCTTTATGCGATTTTTTAGTTTTTTAAACTTTTGCTATAACGCGAGTTGACAACTCCGCCTTCCCATGTTATTATAAAATTCCGGAGGATGTTATGGAAAAAAAATTAGGGTTTATTGACTATAATGTAGATTTTCAAGAAGGCGAGACAACCAGTTGCCATTGGTGGAACAAACCCACCTTCTCAAGGCATTATCACAACTATTATGAAATTTTTGTCGTTTTTAATGGCACAACTAACCATATTTTGAATGATGTAGAAGAAAAAATACATGCGCGTACAATGTATATTATACGCCCAATAGACATACACGAAGCCACGCAAATAGGCAACGAACCTTGCTTACACTTCAACGTTGCTGCTACACAACCAGTGTTTAAACAAGCTTGCGATTTTTTATCTGATGAGTTATTTGAGCAAATAAATATCGAAGATAGAATTTCGTTCACTTTGAGTAATAAAGAGTTTAATTACTTCAATTATTTAGCAAATAAAATCCATACAATCAACTCTAAACATTCCGATAAGAAACTAATAAAATCAGTTTATGAAAAGCAAATGATTTCTTATGGTATTTCTCTTTACATGGAAAAAGCTCAAAACGACATAAACGCACCCCAATGGTTTGAAGATTTGTTGCAAAAAATAAACTCTCCCAAATATATAGATTGCAAAACAGCCGACGTTTATAAAATGTCTAACTATTGTGCATCAAGCTTGATTAAATTTTTTAAACTATACACAGGCAAAACCGTTTCCGCTTACCTGCAAGATGCAAAAATAAATTTTGCATGTAACCTACTTGAAACAACCAACTGGACTACACTACAAATAGCAAGTAAAGTTGGTTATGATAGTTTAAGTCATTTTAACAATTTATTTAAAAAAGCAACAGGTTACACACCTGTTGAATATAGGAAGAGGTTAAAAAAATAAAAGTATACATTTAATAAACACATAATAGACATGCCTTATTTTGTCCTTAACTTTTCCATTTGAATTATACCTTCTACTTAAGCAAATGTGTTCATTTTTATACAACACACAGCAGTTTTAATAATTTCATATATTTTGAATTTGCGTAACATGAAAAATCTTATACTATAAGGTGAAAAATGAAAAAAATCAATCATGTAAATACCACTATTGGATCTTTTAATGAACCAAAGTTTTCGAATGGAAACTTATACCCTATTACAGCTTTACCATTTGGCATGGCTCATTTTACTCTTCAAACAAACGAAAACAACAACTGGTTCTATAATCCCCTATCTCACTCTTTAGATGGGATAAGACTCACCCATCAACCAAGCCCATGGGTTGGCGACTACGGACATATTCTTATCACCCCTTTTGCGGGTGAATTTAGTAAGAATAGATGGAACCGTTGGTCTAGCTATAGACCAAATCAAACTATCCTTAAACCAAATAAAATAGAAGTTTATTTCCAACGATATAGGGTTAACACTACATTTACTCCCACAGAACGCGGTGGATGCTTCACCTTTAAAAATTCCGGAAACTCTAATATTGGCGTAGCAATAAGCACGTATGCTAATTCAAACTTTCAAATTTCAAACAACATTGTATTCGGTTACACCGACAGCCAATCACTTTGGAAGTTTAAAAGAGTACGAGAATACTTTTATATAACTTTTTCTAGTAAAATAATATCTTATGAAACGCTTGAAAATGGTGGTGTTTCACTACATTTTGATAGTGACTGTGTAGAAATGAAATTAGCCACAAGTTTTATTTCTGAAAAACAGGCAAAGCTTAATCATCATAGAGAATTAGAGAGTTTTTCTTTTACGGAAATTATGCAAAAAGGGGAAGATCTTTGGGAAGAATATTTAAATTCTATCGTCGTCTCTGAAGAAAACCTAGAAAGAGTAAAAACCTTTTATTCTTGCATGTATAGGGCCTTTTTATACCCAAGAATTTTCCACGAATATAATGAAAGTGGTAATCCAATCCATTTTAATGTTGATACTCAAAAAGTAGAAAATGGGTTATTTTTTACCGATAACGGTTTTTGGGATACATTCCGTACAGTATATCCCCTACTGTCAATAATAAAACCTAATCTCGTTAGAGATATGGTTGAAGGTTTTATTAATTACAGCGAGGAAACAGGCTGGCTACCGAAATGGATTAGCCCTGGAGAAATAGGCATGATGCCAGGAGCTCTTGTAGAGTCAGTTATCGCAGATGCTTGTATTAAAGGAATAATTGATGATAAACTTCGCTCCAAAGCATATAAATCAATGAAGAAAAATGCTTTTGAAGTCGGAACAGAAAAACACGGTCGTCAAGGAATCAGCGATTATATCAAATATAATTATGTACCGAACAACTATAAAGAAAGCATAAATCATACTTGCGATAGTGCATACGGTGACTTTTGCATAGCACAAATCGCAGAAATGGAAAAGGATTTTGAAACCGCAAAAATACTAAATGCTAGAAGCAAAAATTATATAAATCTTTTCGATAAAGAATCTCGCTTTTTACGCAGCAAGGATAAATATGGCAATTTTAAAGAACCTTTTAATCCATATCGTTGGGGTGATGATAATTGTGAAGGAAGCAGTTGGCAAAATAGTTTTGCCGTATATCACGATATAGAAGGACTTGTTTCTCTTTATGGTGGAAAAGACAATTTTGAAAACCGTTTAGATGAACTTTTTAACGCACTTCCAATATATGAAGTTGGCGGTTACGAACAAGAAATACATGAAATGAGCGAGATGGCATGTGTTGATTTTGGTCAAATGGCTATCTCAAACCAACCAAGTTTTCATATCCCATGGTTATATACCGTAATAGGAAAAAGAGAAAAAACAATTTACTGGATTAATAAACTGGCAAACGAAGCCTTTTCTAGTTCAATTGATGGATTTCCTGGAGATGAAGACAATGGAACAACCGCATGTTGGTACATTTTCGCTTGTTTAGGATTTTATCCCGTTTGTCCATGCGGAAAAGAATTCGTTTCAAGCAAACCATTGTTCAATAAGATTTTTATAAACGGCAAAGAACTTAAACAAAATTTGCCAGATATTGTTTTGTTTAACGAACTGTTTTAATTTTAAACAATACCCTAATTTACAATAAAACACTTTTTTAATATTAATACACCACCATATTTTTTTGCTTTCGTAGTGGCGTATAGTAGCATAATTCTCGTATAAGTCAATCTCAATCTTAAATTAGCACTTAAAACTTAATAGCCATAACTTACTGCCAAGTGGATTTATTCCGCTTGGCTTTTTTGTTACCTTTTTAAACTATTTTACAATAAAAATCACAAAAAAGTCAGCTTATAACGCGATTAACGCACTAATTTTATCTTTTCGTTGCCTTATACAGCTTGATATATATTTTGTGTAAATTATGCCCGAACCATGCTCCTCTTGCCCCTGCCGAAAGGCAAAATAAAAAAATATGGAGGTGCTTCCAAGAAATGAATAAAGTAGTTTATTCAGTAACAAAGTATGTTGGTGACAAGTTCACCAAGTTGTCAGGTATCGGTTGTATCACCGATGAAGATTTGGTGATTGCTTGTATGAGCAAAACAAACAAACCGTATATTCGAGTATTTGATGGATGTGTAAAACAATGCTCCGAAATATCCGGTAAGAAAGGTGAATTCAAATGTAATATCTACGAAATACAAACCATTGAATACGAAACAAAATACGGTTCAATAGACACCAGAGAAATAGACGTTAGTTACTCTATTTGGTATAAACTTTTAGACTAAAACAACTAAAAAGTGACCGTATATGTCGATTATCAAGCATTTTATAATAAGGAGAAACAATATGAAGAATAAGTTTTATATGAAAGAATTTTTACACTTTAACGGAGAAGACTTCGTTACTTTTAACATCTTAGACGTTGATGA